>NZ_JBFODO010000012.1:0-190534 GCF_040908365.1 Aeromonas sp. R2-4 | reverse complement strand
GGTGATGCATCCGATCGGTTGAGTTGATATGATGAACTCTTTTGAGACCGACAGCTTCATGGCATCCATCCCCGTTCACTGTCCTCGTTGCAACTCTGACCACGTATATCGCCATGGTAAGACCCCTGCTGGCCATGTTCGCTATCGTTGCCCCGTCTGTCCGCACGTGTTTCAGCTCACCTACACCTATGAAGCCCGCAAGCCTGGCGTCAAAGACAAGATTGTTGATATGGCGTTCAACGGCTCAGGTGTTCGTGATACTGCTCGCGTCCTCAAGATTGGCATCAACACCGTCATACGCACCCTAAAAAACTCGCCCCAAGGCAAGTAACCTCCGAGAAGGTGGTGCTCTATGACGTGGCGCTTATCTGTGAACTTGATGAACAGTGGGCCTATGTCGGCAATAAACAGCATCAACATTGGCTTTGGTATGCTTTTGATACCAAGAGAAAACGAGTCGTGGCCTATACCTTTGGCCCACGCAACGATGAGACATGCCGTCGGTTGCTGAGCCTGCTTTCTCCGTTCCAGATAGGCTTTATCACCAGTGATGACTGGGGAAGCTATGCCAGAGAGGTGCCGAGCGAGATGCATCTGACCGGGAAGATATTCACCCAGCGTATCGAGCGTAACAACCTGACGCTCAGAACGCGCATCAAGCGATTGGCTCGCAAGACCATCTGCTTCTCTCGTTCCGTTGAGCTCCACGAGAAAGTGATTGGTGCCTTTATAGAAAGACACCATTTCAACTGATTGGAGTCATTACCCGCGAGCTCTCTTTCGAGCAGCTGGTCGAAATCAGAGAAAAATTCGAAGAGATTTTTGCTGAGCGTGAGCAGCAAGAGAGCAAATTGAGAGAAGAGTCCGCTGAACGCCTGCAAAAACTGGCTGAGTTTACCGAGCTGCTGAAACAAGCGGGCATAGATCCGAGTGAGCTTGTTGGTACTGCAACCACTGCAAAAGCAGAGGGTACAGTAAAGAGCAAGCGCGCTCCTCGTCCTGCAAAATACAAATACACCGAAGACGGTCAGGAGAAAACCTGGACTGGCCAAGGTCGCATGCCCAAGACCATCGCAGAAGCAGTGGCTAATGGTCGTGCATTGGAAGAGTTTTTGATCTAGTGCTGAGAGCCCATGCCAGCTCGGCGTGGGCCTTTAATTCTATCTGTAGTAGGAGCACCGTATGGGGAGGACATTGGAGGATATGATTTCATCCGAATCACCCGAGGTTGTCCAGAGAGCAAAGGCGCTGGCCGAAGAGCAACTGGTACGTCTCAGTGTGACCAAACTGCTTTCAAATCTCGGGACGGGTGATGTTCCTGCAATAGATCCCGATGTTCTCGATAGTTTGTTGTCGCTCAAAAAATCAGTTGAGAGCCATGACTGTCGGTTGAGTTTATTCGTTCATATGCCGGACGGCACTCATCATGGTGTCAATATTTAACTAAAGATCGTCATTGGTACGTTAATCGCAGATTTTATCTACCAAATAAAAATAACACCCCATGGCGATGCTTTTTCAAACTCCCTCGGTGTGCAAGCGGATCTGATAGCGTGTATTGCGTCCGCCACCAGGTAATTTCTCAATGCACCCCCTACCCACCAATTCGGCCAGATGGCGTGTAGCCGTCGCCTTGCTGACTCCGGCGACTTTTTGATATTGGCTGGCGTTGATGCCATTTTCAAAACCTTGTTGGCCGCCATCCAATAAACGGTTAATAACCTTGGTTTGCTCTGGACTCAGACCATCATGACAGTGCTGCAACCAGAAATGTTTTTTGGCAAGAGAACGCTCAATAACCTGTAATGCCAGCTCTATGGCGTAATCCAGTGTGTCGAGGAACCAACAGATCCAGGAGGTAATATCTAGCGAGCCCCTCTGCGCTGACTCAAGCGCTCGATAGTAGTCACCCCGCAGCTCTAGAATCGCAACTGACATGGCATACAGCCGGATGCTGTGGCTGTCAGCCTGTGACAGCGCGAGATCGGTCAATGCCCGCGTGAGCCGCCCATTACCATCATCAACGGGATGCAGGGTCACGAACCAGAGATGGCAAATCGCCGCACGAAGCAGTGGATCCATCGTGGGGTCATGCCGAGTCTGGTTAAACCAGGGGATGAACTCGGCCAGTTGATCGTCCAGAGTTGCTCTGGGCGGTGCCTCAAAATGCACGGTGGGGCGATCTACACGTCCAGAGACAACCAGCATCGGCGCATCTCCTCGCAACTGCCCTACATGCAGCCGCTTCACCGACCATTCGTTGACGGGGAACAACCAACGATGCCATTGGTAAAGCCGCTCAATCGTCAACGGCTGTCCATGATTGTCGATGGCATCCAGCATCATGGCCGCGAGCCCCTCTGAGCGCTCTGATACTGGATAGGACTGAGTTTGTGAGCCTCCTAACCGCCTATCCAGAGAGGAACGCACGGATTGGGCATTGAGACGTTCGCCTTCGATAGCGGACGAGGCGATGATGTTAGCCAATAACGTGTCCAACGTTTGGTTGGGGTTCCCCAACCTGGAATGACTACCGATTAGAATTCCCTGCCTGCGTTGAACCTGCCGTAATCTAGGCAATATCTCGCTATCCTGCCAACGAAAATGGGGCCAATCTGCTTGTTGCCAAATCCAAAATGGTTCCATTATTTCCTCATCCAACGTGCTAGGGTCTCAATAATGAGCCGACCCAGCCCATCATTCAGCTCAATGTTTGAGCCGAATATAACACATGCAGCAGACCAGCAGAGCTGGTAGTGAGGAGGAGATACAGGCTGAAAATTTCAGACCGGAGCTGATGAAAAACTGGATTTATTGCTGCTGTGTGGCGTTACAGCAACCAGTGGATAGACAAGGCGGGAACTCATTTCCGTTTCGAACAGATCTTGTGAGCTTGCAGCTTACGCTGCATAAAGCCACGCACAGGCAGATGCCTTCTGGTCTGCTCATTCATATACCTGACGACACTCACTAATATTAGGATGCCAGTCTAAGCCACCAAAAGAGAAGAATTGAACCACCGAGTAGATTGCCTGCTAGGTATTTCCAAGAGCGGTCTGACAAGAACAAAATCGCCCCCAGTATCGTTATCAGGCCCCAGAGATAGGGCATGAGCAGTACATATAGGCCAGTCAGTGAGTATTCATCGTTAAACCAGTCATAGACAGGCTGAATGAACAGGATCGATGCATTCAAGAGGTGATAGAGCATGAACAAAACAAATATCCATGTTCTCTCTGTCTTCACTGCTGCACTCACTTTAGTTCCCCTTGGAATGGATAGCTGAGTTCAATGACGGTCAAAAACGGCTTGTAGGCAAAGCGCTTGTAGTGTTGAAGAACAAACCAGCTTCTGAAACCGGACGCCAGGCCGTAGAACTTGACTCTTCCGGTCGTGGGGTCAGGGCCAATGTCAGGATAATCGAGACCGAAGTGGTCATATAGCGTTACTTTGATCGTGCCCTTGTAGAAATCGCCAAACTTTTCGTATGTCGTGATTTCCGCCTTGCCTGCCCAGACATCGTTAACCGCAATTGTAAGGCCCTGCACCTTATCCGCCGCAGAGTTGAAGATGGGTAACCGAAAGCCGGAGGTCTTGCTGTATTGCTGCATCAAATCACTCAGAACAAGCTTGTTCACATCACCATCAACTTCGGCCAGCTTTGCCTTCACTTCCTTGATAAGGGTATCTGAGAACTTGATCGTGGTTGGGTGGGCTCTCGCTGCTCTCGTCAACGCTTGGTTCCGATATTCACCCCCCTCGGATTTCTCGAACTTGGCGATCATTGCCAGAATGTTCATCTTCAAGTCGCCAGTTGCAAACAATGTAGCCATGTTGCGGAAGCTACTAAAGAACACCTTGGGGTCAGTCTTTTCGAGATCACCAATAAAGCCGTCATCTCCCATCTTCCCTACAAACATGGGGATAGCCTTGATCTGCTCTGCCGTCATCGTGCCATAGGTCATATCTTCGGCGGGGCTGCCATCAACGTTCTTACCTGGCTCGCGCTTCGACTTGTAGATGAGCACAGGCACACGATAGGTTGTGGCTGACGTTGTATCGGTTTTTGGCTTGAGAGCGGGAGGAACGGTTTCTGCCTTAGGGCGCTCTTTCTCTGCCGAACCAAACCACATTGTCGGCTTGGCTTGGGCATATGCTGACTTGATGGTCTGCTCAAACCTTGGTGTCCCCCTCACTGAGATTTGGTCTCCCAGGATAGTGCAACAAGCAAACACATCAGATTGCATCCCCAATACGACCTTCGACCCGTCATCAAGGCTTCCAGCCACAGGGCCTAGAATGCGCTTAAACTCGTCCTTGGTAAGTTGGTTGATGTCTCTTAGGTCTGGTCTCTGCATGTATGGAGGACTCGATGAAGAGTGGTGGGGCGATCACTTTATCATCAATGCGCCAATCGAGACCATGTAGGCATTTTCTGAAAGCGACATGTCCTGACAATTTGCTGTAGTAGAAAAGGGGAGATAACGAGTCTCAATTAGATCAAAAAGCAACCTTAATGATACATCAATCGTTTTTCTTGATCGCCCCAATCGGATCGTATATCTTTGTGCTGTGTGTATATACAGCACTACATGTTGTGCTATCGATTTAAAGTTAGTCATTATGTAGTGTTTCTGGTGATCCAAACTGAAGAAGGCGTGTTTTGATGGCGTTATACAATCTGTTCATTAGTCACAGCTGGGCTTATGGTGATGCATACGAAAAAGTATGCAAGATGCTGAACTCTCAAGTGTCCACCTATGGCTTTAACTACAAAAATTATAGTGTTCCGAAGAATGACCCCATTCACAATGCTCCAAACGAAACCGCCCTACGGGCTGCCATCAGAGCACAAATCCAGCCAGCTTCTGTTGTCGTAATTCTTGCTGGTGTTTATTCGACTTATAGTAAATGGATAAATATTGAGATTGAGCTGGCTCAGGCAATGGGTAAAAAGATACTTGCTATTGAGCCATGGGCATCAGAGAGAACATCTAAAATAGTGAAAGATTCGGCTGATAAAATTGTGGCATGGAATAGCAAATCTATTGTCGATGGAATTGAAGTGTTAGCAGGAGAAAAATAATAATGCCTGTATTCATTAGCTACCGACACAAAGATAGAGATGCGGCACTCGGTGTAGCGGCTGTTATGCAGCAGTATGGAATCAAAACATATCTTGATGTATTAGACCCTCAGTCACAAACCACAGACCAAATCACAGAAGTCATTACAGCTAGAATGAAAGACTGTACTCACCTCATTGCTGTTGTATCAGAAAATACAGAAGGGTCTTGGTGGGTTCCCTTTGAGATCGGCGAAGCAACTATTATTGATAATCGCATAGCGACCTTTCAAGTGGGATATGTAAATCTGCCTGAGTATCTTAAAAAATGGCCTAAAATGACAACCCTTGAACATTTAAGGTTATTTGCAATGGCTTACAAAGCTGATTACCCACTCGCATTTAATCGTAAGTTTGGAAATGAAGCTTCTACTTCATCCAGAAGCTCTGAGCAGTTCCATTACAATTTAAAGAAAAATCTTGGTCAGATATACTAATAAGGAGGGGCGTAGCCCCTCTATTATTTAAAAAAATAAAATGATATACCAAGCAACATGTACATGACGCCAAAACATAACGGTACATAGTTTTCTACATGTGTTAATGGTAGGTACTTCTTGGGGTCTTTGCCTTCACCCATAGCAACCCACTCACCTTTGAAAAGGGCCATGGGCATGACGCGCTCCATTTCATGAACAACAGCAAATTTACCACTATTCAGTTGGCGATACGAGTAGACAACCCTCCACCATACATAGCAAAGAGCGATTACTGCGCCAAATGGTAAAAGGCCCACCAAGCCATCAGGTAAAATCTTCTCCTTGAGCATCACAGTAAATGCAGTGATCAAGGCCGTGTGAACACCTACAAAAAATGAGTTAGCTAGCATTCTACGAGCACTAACTCTATCTGCCATATCAACAAACATTTTATACTGTTCAAAAAGATGCTTTTCGTACTCTGCACCGTAAGTAGTCTTTGGTGAAGATATAAGATTTAACTTGTCTCCCCCCATCTGAGCTTTCATATTCTTGAGCTCTTCACAGGTACAGTTTTTTTGTTCAGTCATATAAGTTACCCATGCATGACAATATTAATGAAGATATACCATATAAAGACTAAGCATGGCCACATAAATTTATTTATTTTCAGATGGTAACAATTTCCTGTTCTAATTAATGAGAAAAACGATGACTTCCATTGTTTATTAATGGCGACATAAAAATAACGCTGCATTACATCTATTTGGTAACGTATGTATTCCTATCGCCTTCAATATTTATTATTCTGCTAAATATATTCGCCCACAGTCTATGGCAACAAATCTTGAATATCACAGTCTAGCGCTTGGGCAATTTTGTATGCTTTCTCTAGGGTGACATTGACCTCACCACGTTCAATCCGTCCTACATAGCTTCTATCGATGTCGGTCATCAACGCTAGTGCATCTTGTGATATCCCCAAACGAAGCCGTCTTTCACGTATGGTATTGCCAAATTTTTTTGCTAAGTCTTGCATGTCTCGCCTCTCTCTGGCGAGCACTATCCCTAGTTGTCTGGTTTATCGCCACGGATTATAATCCGCAATCCAGTTTAGATTCCCACTAACCATTGTCGTTCGAGACCGAGGATTACTTATGGGCTCCCAAACTGTGTGGCTACCAACCGCACTCTACACAGCACTCATTCGGATGCAGCTGAACGATTTCACTGCACAGGAGTGCGTAATCGCTGTATTTGGTGACAAGATTGAACGCTTGTCACAACAGAGACGCTATGGACTCATATATCGCAATCTGAACAAGCTAGTCGATATTGGCATCTTGGATAAACGTAATGTTGGCAATAAATGCCTACGTCCCAACTACATCAAAACAGCGATGTTTGAGGAGGTTACCTTCCAGGAATACCTGTTAGATCCAGAGATTCCAGTGACTCAGGTCGAGCAAAAGGCTGTCGTGGAAGTGAGGAACGAAGGGCTAAGGGAACTGGAGGCCAGGGCGCGTACTTATCGGTTGGAGCTCCAGGAATACCAGGCTACGTTCGCCGAATATTGCGAGCTACGAACAGATTTTCCCGCGCTAGAGAAGACCATTGAGAATGTGCTCAGGAACACCTGCCAAGAGTATCGAGGCTTACGAGGTCGGTTGGCTGCCGTGGAGGAGGTAATGAGGGCGTTAGGGAGAAGCTGACGTATTGTTGAACCTTGCTTTCAACAAATCACTGACTCATTCAACTGAGAGCGTGTGCATAAAAATGGTGCTGACTATCAGAATCGAACTGATGACCTACTGATTACGGGTCAGTTGCTCTACCTACTGAGCTAAGTCAGCTAAAACATACAAAATAGTGACAATCAATATTCGGGTGTAAATAACCTACATTTTCGAAGGCTTGTTTATGTCAACCTTGTCTATTGATTGTCAATCTACCCTCAAGATCTGTCAATAATCCAGTGAAATTCGGCGTGTCAATCAAACCAACAAGACAAACATAAAAAGCATTTAAAAAACAACGAATTAGAGTTTGTCAAAATTGAGGCATGCAACATATAAAGCCTGATTACGAATGCGCTGCTCTACCAACTGAGCTATACCGGCTTGTTGCTCTCCACATTCATAAAAAATGGCCGGCAAGTCAATTGAGGCAGCTCGATTTTATGAGTTGGCTCATGGTGTTAGCGCCCAATTTACAGGTCGGCAAACTCGGGGATATGGGCGCGGCCGCGGCTTTCGAGAAATTCGAGCAGGGCACGGGGGGAGCGCACCAGGATCCGCTCTTGCGGGAAGCCCGCTTCGGTCACCAGACGGTGGCAGTGGTCAAAATCGCCAAGAGTAAATGCCACGTGGGAATCGGAGCCGAAAGTGAGATAGGCCCCCAGATCTCGCGCGACTTCAACGATGGCACGGCAGTTGCCTTCGCTACCTGGGCGCGAGTGAATGAAAGAGGAGTTGTTGATCTCCAGCGCTACCCGATAGTCAGCGGCCGCCTTGACCACCGCCTGAATATCGATTGGAAATGCGGGGTTGCCAGGGTGGCTGATCATGTCGACCCGGCCGCTCTTGATGGCGTTGATCATAGCCTGGGTGTGAGTGGCCTGATCGCAGGGAGGGAATACCTGCTCATGAAAGCCCGCCATGATCATGTCGAGGCGCGACTCATAGCGCTCGGGAAAATCGATCTCCCCCTCCAGGTTTTTGATGTTGGCCTCGATACCCCGCAGGATCCCTACCCCATCCACCACTCTTGGCAATATCGGCAAGTTGGCAAAGTGCCAGACATGAGGGGCATCGGCCATCTCGGGGCCATGATCCGTGGTGGCGAACAGCTTGATCCCCTTGGCCCTGGCTATCGGCAGATAGTCGTGGATGGTGCTGTAGGCATGGGTGCTGGCAATGGTGTGAGTGTGGGTATCGACCGGGTACTTCATCTTCTCTCCCCTCATATTTTGAAAGGGCAGCATAGCAAAGAGCCGCAGCTTGGGCCACGCCAGTGCTTGCCACACTTTGTCACAAAATACCGCGAAGCTGACATAGTCTGAGGGGCTCTGGCTGGCATACTGCCCCCGTCGATACATGCCTGAACTCGCATCGACAGTTTGCCGTCAGGATGACGCGAACTCACTTTCCCCACCGTCGCGCCCTGCGGCGGTTTTTTTTGCCTGCAAACCGCAAACCGGTAACAGACGCGCAAAAAAAGGCCCAACTAGCATGGTGCAGGTTGGGCGAGACTTAATGTTTAATTGCAGTGGCATAGATATAGAGTCCTGCTTTTTGACTAAGTTCCGCCCACTTTGCTTTTTTCATCGAAAAACATTCCGCTAACACTCATTCACATTCTCTTGACACTTCACGTTATGAAACGTACTTTTTAAACATTCGTTTAAGTGAGGTGTCCAGTGAGTAAAATCGATACCAAAAACCGTATTCTCGACGCCGCTGAAGTGCTGTTTGCCGAGCGGGGATTCGCCGATACCTCTTTGCGTCTGATCACCAGTGAGGCCGACGTTAATCTGGCGTCGGTGAACTATCACTTCGGCTCCAAGAAGGAGCTGATCCAGGCGGTACTCGACCGTTACCTGAGCCTGTTTATGCCGGATCTCGATGCCCGGCTGCGGGTACTGATGGAGCAGGAGCAGCTGACCCTGCTGCAACTGTTTGAAAGCTTTGTCGAACCGCTGATGAAACTCTCGGCAGTGCGGGCCAACGGCCCGGCCATCTTTATGCAGCTGCTGGGGCGCGGCTATATCGACAGCCAGGGCCACCTGCGCCGCTTTATCACCGCCCACTACGGCCCCATTCTGATGCGGATCACCCAGGCGATCTCCAAGGCCAATCCGGTCCTGTCGCCGGCGGATCTCTTCTGGCGCCTGCACTTCACCCTGGGCACCGTCGTATTCACCATGGCCTCTGCCGATGCGCTGCGCGACATCGCCCTGGCCGACTTTGGCCAGCAGCTCGATGTGGAAGGGCTGGTGCGCAACGTTATTCCTTATCTGGCGTCCGGAGTCGGGGCGCCCGTGGAGTCGACCAGGCTCTCCCTGGCCGTGTAACAACCAACAATAAATCAACGGAAACAGTGAAATAGAAGGAACTTCGGTATGATCACATTGCTTGTCCTGCTGGTGCTGGCGATAGCCGTTGTGCTCGGCGTGCCCTCCATCCGTAAAAAGGTGGTAACCCGTCCGGTGTTCGGCATCTTCAAAAAAATATTGCCGCCCTTGTCAGCCACCGAGCGGGAGGCCATGGAAGCCGGCTCCGTCTGGTGGGATGGCGAGTTGTTTCGCGGCAACCCCGACTGGAAAAAACTGCATGGCTACGGCAAGGCCGAGCTGACCGCAGAGGAGCAGGCCTTTATCGACAATCAGGTCGAAACCCTGCTCGCCATGGTTGATGACTTCAAGATCGTCAACGAAACCAAAGACCTGCCAGAGCCGGTGTGGGACTATCTGAAGAAGGAAGGCTTCTTCTCCCTGATCATCCCGAAATCCTACGGCGGCCGCGAATTCTCGGCGATTGCCAACTCCACCATCGTCACCCGTATCGCGACCAAGAGCCTGAGCGTGGCGGTCACCGTCATGGTGCCGAACTCTCTCGGCCCGGGTGAGCTGCTGATGCACTATGGCACCCAGGCCCAGAAAGATTTCTGGCTGCCGGGGCTGGCCAATGGCAAAGAGGTGCCCTGCTTCGCCCTGACCGGGCCGGAAGCGGGCTCCGATGCAGGTGCCATTCCGGACAAGGGAATCGTCTGCAAAGGGATGCACATGGGTGAAGAGGTGCTGGGTATTCGCCTCAACTGGAACAAGCGCTACATCACCCTGGCGCCCCGCGCTACCGTACTGGGGCTGGCGTTCAAACTCTATGACCCGGAAAAGCTGCTGGGTGACAAGGAAGAGCTCGGCATCACCTGCGCGCTTATCCCAACCAGCCACCCCGGTGTGCGCGTTGGCGATCGCCACTACCCCATGGGTCTGGCGTTCCTGAACGGCCCGACCTTCGGCAAGGATGTGTTTATTCCGCTCGACTGGATCATCGGCGGCCCGGATTACGCCGGTCGCGGCTGGCGCATGCTGGTGGAGTGCCTCTCCGCCGGTCGCGGCATCTCGCTGCCAGCCCTTGGCACCGCTTGCGGTCATATGGCGAGCCGCACCGTGGGTGCCTACTCCTATGTGCGCAAGCAGTTCGGCATGTCCATCGGCAAATTTGAAGGTGTGCAGGAAGCGCTGGCCCGTATCGGCGGCCTCACCTATCAGCTGGAAGGGGCCCGTCGCATGACCGCAGGTTCCTTGGACTTGGGTCAGGCACCAGCCATCGTCACCGCGATTTCCAAGTACCACATGACCGAAATGGCGCGCCAGATCATGGATGACTCCATGGACATCCACGCCGGTCGTGCCATCCAGCTCGGTCCGAAAAACTACACCGGCTACGCCTACATGGGGATTCCGGTCGCCATCACGGTGGAAGGGGCCAACATCCTGACCCGCAACCTGATGATTTTCGGGCAGGGTGCCACCCGCTGCCACCCGTACGTCTTTGCCGAGCTGGAAGCGGCGGCCGATACCGACGTGGAACGCGGTCTCGAGAAGTTTGACGCCCTGCTGATGAAGCACATCGCCTTCGGCGCCGGCAACTTCTTCGGTTCCCTGTTCCAGGGGCTGACTCTGGGTCAGTTCAACAGCGCACCGGTAGCTGGCGAAACCGCTCGCTACTACAAGCAGCTCTCCCGCATGAGTAAAGGGCTGGCCCTGTGCGCCGACGTCTCCATGCTGATGCTGGGTGGCGATCTCAAGCGCAAGGAGATGATCTCCGCCCGCCTGGGTGACGTGCTGAGCCACCTCTACCTGGCCTCCGCCACCCTCAAACACTACGAGGATCAGGGCCGTATGGTCTCCGATCTGCCGTTCGTGCAGTACGCGGTGGAGCGCAACCTCTACCTGATTGGCAAGGCGTTCGAGGGCTTCTTCCAGAACTTCCCGAACAAGGTGGTGGGTGCCGTACTCAAGCGTGTGGTGTTCCCGTTTGGCGTGGGTTACAAGATGCCGGCCGACGATCGCTGCCACGCCATCTGTCTGGCCATGATGAAGCCGGGCGAGTTCCGCGACCGTCTGACCGCCCTCTGCTATGTGGGCAAAGACGAGGCGGATCCGGTCGGCCTGATGGAGCGCGCCTTCCAGGCCATGGTCGCTGTGCAGCCCTACGAGAAGAAGCTGGTGCAGGCCCAGAAAGAGGGCAAACTGCCCCGCAAACTGGCCCTGCCGGAGCTGGTTGCCGCCGCGCTGGCCGGTTCCATCCTGAGCAAGGACGAAGCGGACAAGCTGCTGGCCGCCGATGCCCTGCGCTACGAAGCGATTCAGGTAGACAACTTCGCCCCGGGCGAGCTGGAAGGCTTCTCCCAGCAAGCAAACAAGCAGCCAAACAAGGTCGAGCACGCCGCCTGATCCCTTGGCAAACCAGTACCAAACCGGCCCTCGTGGCCGGTTTTTTTGTTTGTTAACCATGCATTTACAAGCCGGGAGAATTCCAGTTAAATGCTTGAGTCCCTGTTGCAGGGGCTTTGGAAGCAAGGCCAGCGGAATGGCCGATAACAACAACTCAGGAAGAGTGAATGAACCTCGCCAAAACGGCGATCGAGCGCCCCATCTGGGTGGCGGTCTCGATCGTGCTGATTTTCCTGCTGGGCCTGCTCAGCATCCGGGGACTGCCGATCCAGCTGTTCCCCGACATCGACCGTCCACACCTCAACATCTCGGTGAGCTGGCGTTCAGCCTCGCCCCAAGAGATGGAGTCGGAGATCACCGACCCCATCGAGCAGGAAATGCAGGGGGTTCAGGGGCTCAAGAGCCTTGTCAGCAACAGCTATCCCGGCTTTACCGAAATCGACATGGAGTTTGCCCTCGGCACCGACATGCAGCGGGCCCAACTCGACGTGATTTCGCGACTGAACCGGGTCTCGGGATTGCCGGACAAGATCGGCGGCCCCTACGTCAACAACTACAGCAGCAACGATACCCTCACCTTCTTCTTCATCCAGCAGCTGCCCGGCGCCAAAGGGGTGATCGATGATCATCAGGCGCTGATCGAGGCGCGGGTCAAACCCGAGCTGGAGCGCATTGAAGGGGTCTCGACGGTCGCAGTCGAGGGGATCAACGAGCGCCAGATCCAGATCCGCTTCGACCCCTACCGAGCCGCCGAGCTGGGAGTTGAGATCCCGGTGCTGGCCAGCCGCGCCACCACCGGCTGGGACGTGTCGGCCGGTACCCTCGACATCGGCCGCTGGGAGTACAAGCTGCGCTTCGCCGGTCGCTATGATGTCGAGACGCTGGGGGACAAGGTGGTGGACTGGCGCGATGGCCTGCCCATCTATCTGCGGGATGTAGCAGAAGTAAGGGTGGCCAGGGAAGAGAACCCGGTGCTGCGGATCCAGAACGGCAATACCGCCATCGCCGCCCAGATCTTCAAGGAGAGCGGTGCCAATGCCCTGGCCTCCCTTGAGGCGATCAAGGCCCGGGTGAACGAGCTCAACCGCGAGGTGCTGGAGCCGGTCGGGCTGCACATGGAGCAGTCGTTCGATGCCTCCCTCTACATCAATCGCGCCGTCAGCATGGTCACTGCCAACCTGGGGCTCGGGGTGCTGCTCTCCTGTGCCATCCTCTGGCTCTTCCTGCGCCAGCTCAAGGCGACCCTGATGATTGCCCTCGCCATCCCCATCAGCATCATGCTCACCTTCTGCCTGCTCAAGGTGATGGATCGCACCCTCAACATCATCTCGCTGGCGGGCATCGCCTTTGCCGTCGGCATGGTGCTCGACGCCGCCATCGTGGTGCTGGAGAGCATCTACCGGCGCCACGAGCGGGGGGATTTGAGCAAGGCGGAGGCAGCGCTCGAAGGTACCCGTCAGGTGTGGACGGCGCTGGTCGCCTCCACCCTCACCACGGTCGCCATCTTCCTGCCGGTGCTGCTGCTCAACGATGTGGAGGGTCAGCTGTTTGCCGATCTGGCGCTCACCATCGCCTGCGCCGTGACGGTCTCCATGCTGGTCGCCGTCATCGTGCTGCCTGCGGTGGCGGCGCGCTGGATGGGACATGAAACGCTGACCGACCCCTATGAGTCGCTGTGGCAGCGCACTACCCGTCACGTGATCCGCTGGACCTCGACCTCACGCCAGCGCTGGACGGTCATCACCCTGATGATGAGCCTGCCGGCCCTAGCCACCTGGGCGCTGCTGCCCAAGATGGACTATCTGCCGGACGTGAAACGGGACGCGGTGGATGTCTGGATGAACTTCACCCCCGGGGTCAACCTCAAGGCCCAGCGCGAAGAGGTGATCGATACCCTGATCGCCCGCCTCGACCCCTACATGAAGGGGGAGAAAGAGCCAGCCCTCAAGAACTACTACATCTTGCGCTACCCGGGGGGCGCCCAGATTGGCGTGCGCCCCAAAGACGAGACCCGCATCAAGGAGCTGGAGAGCCTGTTGATGAAGCAGCTGCTGGTGGGTATTCCCGACACCCGGGTGTTCGGCGGTCAGGGGTCGCTGTTTGGCGGCTTTGACAGCGAGAACGGCGTCTCCCTGCTGCTGCAGGGGGGCAACCTGCCCGAGCTCTATCAGGCGGCCCGTGCCAGCATGGGGATCCTCAGCAAGGACCTGCCGGGAGCACAGATCCGGCCCGAGCCGAGTCTCGACTTCACCGCCCCCGAGCTCAAACTGGTGCCGCAAGATCGGCGTCTCGCCGAAGTGGGCTGGGATCGCACGCCCCTGCCCGCCATCATCCAGACCTTTGGCGACGGCTTGCGGGTTGGCGAGTATTTCGACGGCGAAGATCGGCTCGACATCATGCTGATGGGGCAGAGCTCCGCCAATCCGGACGAACTGAAGGCAGTGCCGCTGGCCACCCCCTCCGGGCGCATCGTTCCCCTTGGCGAGCTGTTGCGGGTAGAGCACGACATGGGCCCGGCCAGTATCTTCCGGGCCGATGGGCGGCGCAGCATCAGCCTGCAGATAGCGCCCCCGGCGGGCATGACCATGGAGCAGGTGCTCGACACCCTGAAAAACCGCAGTTTTGCCGCCATCCGCCCCCTGCTGCCCGCTGGTGGCGAGCTGCGCATTGCCGGCAATGCCGACAGCCTGCAACAGGCGCTCGACAATCTGGGGACCATCTTCCTGTTCGCCGTGGTGATCCTGCTGGTGCTGCTGTGGGGGGTGTTTGCCTCCATCAAGGATGCCCTGCTGGTGCTGCTCACCCTGCCCCTTGCCTCGGTTGGCGGCGTGCTGGCGCTGCAACTGAGCGGGCTGCTGGTGCCGCTGCCGATGGACCTGCTCACCATCATCGGCTTTGTCATCCTGCTGGGACTGGTGGTCAACAACGCCATCCTGTTGGTGCATCAGACCCGCACCGCCGAGCGGGACGGCATGAGCCGCCAGCTGGCGGTGGCCGATGCCCTGCAAAGCCGGATGCGTCCCATCGCCATGACCAGTCTCACCAGCATCTTCGGCATGCTGCCGCTGATGCTGAGCCCGAGCGAAGGGAGCGAAATTTACCGCGGGCTCGCCACCGTCATTGTCGGCGGCATGAGCTGCAGCACCCTGTTTACCCTGATCCTGTTGCCTGCCTTCCTGCGTCTCGGGGAGCAGGTGGCGATCCCACAACCCCTGCGCCAGCGGGCCTGAGCAAGGAGCTCATCGATGACACATATGATTACCCGAATGTTGGCTGGCGCGGTGCTGATTGCAGGCAGTGCGCTACCGGTATTGGCCGATCAGGGCAAGATGGTGACCCTGGCGGATGTGACCCAAGGGGATGCGGCCGCCAATATCTGGGTCAGCGGCACGGTGGCGAGTCGCCAGCAGGCGGCACTCAGCGCCGAAGTGAGCGGCCGAGTGGAGTGGATCGCCGAATTTGGCAGCCGGGTCAAAAAAGGGGATGAGCTACTGCGCCTCGACAGCGCGGCACTGCGCCTCTCGCTGGAGCAAGCTCGCGCCGAGCAGGCGAAATGGCAGAGCAACTTGCGCTTCGCCCGCGCCGAATCCCAACGGATCACCCGACTGCACCAGCAAAAGAGCGCCTCCCAGAGCCAGTACGACAAGGCCAGCTACGATGTGGAGCAGGCCGCGCTGGCCGAGCGACTGGCCGCCATACAGGTAAACCAGATTGAAGAGCAGCTGCGCCGCAGCCACATCTATGCCCCGTTCGACGGGGTGGTGAACAACCACTTCATCCAGCCCGGCGAGCATGTGGACGCGGGCGAGCAGGCGCTGGAGCTGGTCAACCCGGATCAGCCGGATATCCGCCTGCAGGCCCCCATCCTCTGGGCCCAACAGCTGGCGCCGCAAACCCGGCTGCGGGTGGAGGGGGAGCAGCTGAGCGGTCACGGCGTCTATTACCAGCGAGCCGCCAGCGCCGATCCCAAGTCGCGCCTCATCGAGCTGCGCCTCAAACCGGAAGCGGGCACCTTCATCATCGGCTCGCCGGTGCGGGTTGCCCTGCCACTGGGGGATCAACAGAGCATGCTGCTGCCCCGGGACGCCCTGGTGCTCGGCACCGATGGCAGTGTGGTCTATCAGGTGGCGCGAAGCGGCAAGGCGCTCAAGGTGAATCGGGTGCCGGTCACCGTGCTGTTTGGCGACAGCCAGCAAGTTGCGGTGACCGGCGCCCTCAAGCAGGGGGATCGGGTGGTGGTGCGTGGCGCAGGCAGCCTGCAGGATGGCGACACCATAGAATTGTTCAAGGGGTAGCCACGCCCGACGCAGGCTGTCCAATCTTTGCCCGCTTAACCCGGGACATACAGCCAAACGTGCCACAGTTTGCTATCTTGGCGGCCATCACTCGCGTTTAGAGCAATCAACACCCATGAGCATTATTTTGGGCATCGATCCGGGTTCGCGGATCACCGGATACGGGGTTATCCGGGTCGTGGGCGGCAAGGCCGAATACTTGGGCTCTGGCTGCATCCGCACCGATTGCGGCGAGCTGCCGGAGCGCCTCAAGCAGGTTTATGACGGGGTATGCGAGATCATCACCCAGTTCAAACCCACCGAGTTTGCCATCGAGCGGGTCTTTATGGCCCGCAACGCCGACTCGGCCCTGAAACTGGGGCAGGCCCGGGGCAGCGCCATCGTCGCCGCGGTCAACGCCTATCTGCCGGTGAGCGAATACTCTGCCACCCAGATCAAGCAGGCAGTGGTGGGCACCGGCGGCGCCGCCAAGGAACAGGTGCAGCATATGGTGACCCATCTGCTGAAACTCTCTGCCACCCCGCAGGCGGATGCAGCAGATGCCCTTGGCGTCGCGCTCTGCCACCTGCACACCCGCCAGAGCCTGATCAAGATGGCCGGCCGTGCCAGCAGCTCGGTACGTGGCCGCTATCGCTGAGCCCTTGTGTCGTCCACGACTCATCTCAGTATCGCTAAATAAAAAAACCGCCCCGAATCTCCGGGGCGGTTTTGTTTTGGGCAGGTAACAACCGGCGGGACTTGTCAGATGAATGTTCTCTCACGTAGCCGGCTATATATTCAGCCACCTTATTCAACCGCGGTATTCGCCCCGGCGAGTCGGGCCTGCTGTTCACCACGCTTTTCCAACTCCGAGCTCATGGCGAAGGAGAGCGCCTCCAGCTGGCCATCGAGGCTGGCATCGATGATCCCCACCTCGGTCTCGAGGATGCAGCCCCCCTGATCGAGGCGGGCATCGGCGGAGATCTCGAGATAGCCGATTTCGGGGAAATCCTTGTGTACCCGGGCGATCTGGTCGCGCACCGCCTGCACCTGCTCGGGGTGAACCCGTATCGTCACCTGCTTCTGGTTGCTCACCAGCGAGAGCGCCTCCCGCACCACCTTGAGGGTGAGCGCCACCTGATCGTAATCGTGCAGGATCTTGCGCACCGCCTGCAGCACCACCTCGCTCATCTGCTGCTCCACGGTGCGATAGTACCCCTGACACTGCAACTGGGTCTGGTGGATCAGCACCGCCTGTTCGCGCCGGGCCTCGTCAATCCCGGCTTGCCAGCCAAGGCTTTTCTGCTCTTCATAGACGGCGCGGGCCTCGGCCACAATATCGGCTGCCTGGGCGCGGGCGGCCTCTACCAGCTCCTGCGCGCTCAGGTAGGAGAGGTAATCCTGGCTACGCAGGATGCGTTGGCTTGGCGCCAGTTGCAGATGGTTACTCTTTATTTCAACAAATGGCAGCATTGGGGGGTTACCTGTTTGGCAATCTTGAGACAAAGCGCCCGAGCCAGTGGCAGCTGGTCAGCCGCCAAAGGCCATGATGGCCCGGGTGGCGTAGAGGGAAGTCGCAGGGTGAGACGGCGAGCCCAGTCGGGGTAGCCTTCCCCAGCTGCCGCCAACCAGAACTGCAAACCAGCCTCTTCCAGCAACCCCTCATCGAGCTTAGCGGGCAGAGGCTGCTGCCAGCCAGCGGGCCAGGGGCCGATCAACAAGTCGAGCTGGGAGAGTACGGCTCTGTGCCCCTCCTCCCCCAGCAGGGCGATGATCTGGCGCAGCGTTGGTGCCAGCAAGCAGTGGCGGATCGCCTCACCGTGCAGCACGGCCCCCAGACGGCGCAACAACAACACCAGCTCGCTTTGGGGAAAGAGTGCCAATCCCCCCAGAGGCGCGGGCATCTCGTAGCCAATCCCCAGCGTCAGCGCTTCGAGCAGAGCGCCGTTACTGGCTGGCAGCGTCCGCCACTCTGGCAAGAGTTCCGGCACCTGCGCCCAGGATGAGGGCAGGTGCGCCTCATGGAGGTAACTGGCCGGGCAAAAGCGCAGCTGATAGGGGGTCAAACCGACCGTCATCCGCGACTCCGGCTCCGGTGCCACATGTATTGCGCCAGGTTGCTGGTCACCACCAGCGCCAGCAACAGGGCAATCAAGCCGCCCAGCCGCCACTTTGAACCTTCGCTCACTTCAATGGAGAAGAGCGAGGCATTACGCGGCATCAGCGGGCTCTGGCGCACATCCGCCGAGGGTACCAGCACCACGCTGATCCGGTCGTAGGCGAGCCCCTCGATACTGTTGTTGACCAACTGCTTGATCTGCGGGATGTAAGTATCGAGCTGGATATCCGCCGCATGCTTGATAAAGACCGAGGCCGAGGCGGGAGAGGGTTTCTTGCTGATCCCCTCATTGCCTTCCGGCAGCACAACATGGACGCGAGCCACCAGCACGCCGTCTATTTCCGACAGGGTATTGGAGATCTCCTGCGCCTTGGCATAGGTGAGGCGAGCCCGCTCCTCGGTGGGCGAGGAGATGAGGCCATCCTTGGGAAACACATCCTGCAGAGTGGAGAAGCTCTCTTTTGGATAGCCCTTGCGTTTGAGGGTCTCGATGGCCTGCGCCACGTCAGACTCCTCCACCAGCAGCTTGATGCGGCCATCCTTGTCCGGCTGCTTGTCCGAGGCGATCCCCTCGGTTTGCAGCAACGCCAGCATTTCGTTGCCCTCTTTCTGAGTGACCCCGGTATAGAGCTCCACTTTGCAGCCGCTGAGCAGCAGCGAGGCGCCAAGCACCCCCATCAGCATCGATCTCTTCACACTACCTCACTGGGTCTTCAACAGGGTTTCTACGTTCTGGCTCATCTTGCCCACTGTCTTGGCAATCAGCTCCTCCTGCATGGTGATCCGCATCAGCGACCACTGCATCTGCATCAGGCTGTTAGGATCATCCCCCGGGGTCGCCAGCTCGGCTTGCAGGCTCTGTTTGGCATCGACAAACTGCTGTTTCAACTCCCCCAGCTCCCCCAGAAGAGAGCTCCCCATCCCCTGGGATGTGCTCCCCATCGCCTGTTCAAAACTGGCGACATGGGGCGAGGAGAGATCCACCGCTTTCAACTCATCCAGGCTGGTGACCACCGCCTGGGCAGACTGTGCAATTTCCATCACGCCTCCAGATCAAGTTTGTGCGAATTGCGCATCAGATTGTCGACCATGCCGTTGAGCGGGATCAGGGTCATCAGCTCGCGCCGGGCCAGTGCATCGAGAAACACATGTTCCGCGGGCACTGCGCCCTGCCCGTCCCTGAGCTCGCTCAACAAGTTCAGCAACACCTTCTCCCGCCGCGACGCCAGAGGATCAAACTCCCGCATGGTTGCTCGCAACTCCGGCAGATCGATGGCATCCACCACCGGCGACTGGCGCTCGCCAAAACGCGCGATCAGCTTGTCGGTAACAGGGCCAAACAGCTGCTTGCCAATCTCCGGCGCCGGTTTGTCGCCCTGTTGGTAGATCTGCCAGAGCAGTTCACGTTTGGCGGCTGGTGTTACACCGGCCAGCAACCCCTCAAGGGGAGCCCCCTGTTGCCAGCGTTCGAACAGATCCGGCTCGGGAGTCTTGGCCAGCAGTCGCTCGAACTGGCGTTGGGCCATGGATTCGGGCGGGGGGGGCTGACGCAGCGGCTGCTCTCCCCCCGGCTGATCGCTGCCTTCAATTTTCATGAGGTCATCTGCTCGCGCAGGCCGGCGGCAAACTGTTGCAAGGTTGGTTGGCCACTCTGCTCCAGTCGGAGCAACCGTGCAGCCAGCGCCTCCTGCTGGCCAAGCCGCCACTCGCACAGGGCCAGCCAGGGCTCGATATCCGGAGTGCAGTGCTCGCCACCAAGCTGCAAAGCGGCCTGGTAATCCCCCCGGTTCATCAGGGAGGAGAGGCGAATGAGCGTTACACACTCGGTCATCTCCGGCGCACCATCCAGCCAGTCGGCGATGGTGGCCGCCTCCTGGTGACAATGGTGGCCGGTACCAGCCAGCGCAAGTTCGGCCAGTTGTCGCTTGAGTTCAAGGTTCATCATCAAATCTTCTGCAAAATACCCTGCATCAGGTCTTTCATGGCCCGAGTCACGGTGGAGTTGATGTTGTAGATCACCGACCATTTGTTGATCTTGTGCTGCAGCTCGGCCAACAGCGCCGGGTTGTCAGGGTTTTTTTCCATCGCCGCAATGGCCTTGTTGACCTCGGTATTGGCATCATTGGCCTGCCCGGAGAGGTTCGATGCCACCTGATCGAGGGTGTTAGTAGTACCGTCCGCATACTTAAAGTAATCAGCCATGGTTGTGCTCCTTTATCTTGCCAATGATCGTGAGCCCCGCCTCGATGGCGTCGGCCTGTTGTTGCCACTCCCGATACTGTTGCGGGGTTCCCCCGCGCAGCAGTTGCCGTTTCACTTCTCCCTGCGCCTGAACAAGCTGCTCATGCAGCTCACGAGCAAAGGCGGGATCAGCGCCGGACAGTCGCGCTTCCAAACTGGTCATCATGCCGCTCGGCTCCTTTTAATTTGACGATGTATTGCTGCTTGCCCTTGCTCACCACCACCGCATCGGGGCGAATGGCCAGCACCCGCACCCCGCTGGAGGTTGCGCCCCCAACCGGATAGCGCTGGTTGTCTGCCAGTACCACATAAGGCACCCGGCCAAACGAGACGCTGCGCACGTCGAACTCCAGCTCATCCTGACGCGGCGTTCTGGTCTGATTGATCAGCTCCAGCGTCGGGTGTGTACCGAACTCCCGGCGAAACTGCTGGTTGACCTGCTGAAACTGGCCAAGTTGGCGCTCATCCAGCTGGCCGGAGAGTTCGAGTCGCCCACCCGCCTCACGCACCCGCAATGCACCATCCAGCCCCTGCTCCTGCAGCAAGGCATCGAGGCGCTTGCGATAAGCCCCGGCAATCTGTACCTGATTTTCAACCCCCAGCAGGCCGGGCACCTCCTGCTTGAGCAGAGACTCAATAGTGCTCCACTTGCCATCCTGCCCCTGAATTTCACCGCTGAGCTTGAGCCAGCCGGGCTCCTTGCCATTGCGGATCTGCAGCTGTTCATAACCCAGCTTCTGCAAGATAAAGCCGGCCCCCTGCCGCAGATCTTCCATGGTGCGCAGCTCCAGCCGGTAGTTGAAACCCCTGCTATCGAGATACTGCTGCAAGGCAAGACGCGCGCTGTTCTCATCGACGTAACCCGAGAGTTGCCACAGCTCGGGGTCACTGCTGTTCAGCACCACCTGACGGTAGTTTGGTGCGGCCAGAAAGCGCTTCAATGCCTGCTCACTGCGGGCGGATTCGTTCTCGTCGGCGCCATGCCACCAACCCGTGCCGAGCAGCAAGACCACCGCGACCACCAGACTCAGGCAGAGGACCCCCATCCAGACATCGGCGCCCGCTGCCCGCCGCCGCGGCGCACGAGAAGGAGCAACCACCGCCGCCAGTGCCTCCAGCTGTTCGGGTAGCGAACGACTGTTGTCACAGAAGCTCCAGAGCAGCGGACCGGCCTCCAGTCGCGTCCCTGCCCTGAGCGCCTCTCCCACGGTCAGGGCGACACCGTCCTGAGTCGGGGTAATACCGTCCGCCCAGGCTTGCAGAGTGATCCCTTCCCCATTCACCAGCAGTACCAGATGCTCGGGGGCCATCCCCTCATCCACCAGCACCAGATCAGCCTTGAGGGGATCGGAACCGATGACCAGACGCCCCTCCGGCAGAGGAACTTCTACCCCGCGGTTGAGCCCGCGATATACGCGGCACTTCCAGCTCATCGGGTAGCGCCCTCATTACCCGCCTGCACGCACCAGCTGGCGGCCGGTGTACATTTTTGATCCTTGTTCATTTCGACCAGACGCCAACCCAGCTCATTGCCCATCCGGCACTGAGTGAGGGACGAGCTCTTGCCCCCCTGACGCAGCAGTTGCTGCACATCACGGGCTGCAGCCAGCGGCTGGCATTGCGCGCCCCCCAGCACCTTGCCAAGGGAGAGACTCTGATTGGAGATCTCATCAGCCCCGAGCACCCCGGCTCGCAGATCCTGACCATTGCCCAGCGCCAGATAGTGGGCAATACCGTCATCAATCAGACGAGGCTCGATGATAAAGAGCCGCACCGAACGACGAGTCTGGGTATCCTTGCTACGGAACAGCGCCCCCAGATAAGGGATGTCACCAAGGAAGGGCACCTTGCTCAGGTTCTCGCTCATCTCGTCGCGGTAGATACCGCCTATCAGCAGACTCTGGCCATGGCCGACCCGAGCGATGGTATCGACCACGGTGCGACTGATGGTGGGAATGCCATCAGCCCCCGCACTGTTGGGTTTCTGGTTGCCATCCTCGATGTGGAGGCTCAGGCTGATCTCGGGTCTGTCACCCATCTGGATCACCCGGGGCGTCATCCGCAACATGGTGCCGTAAGTGATCCCCTGCAGCTCGGCCACCCGCTCGCCGCTGATCTTCACGTAATAGGTTTCGCTGTGGTCGATCACCGCCTGGGTGTTTTCCTGGGTCAGCAAGGTCGGGCGGGAGACCACCTGGGCATTGCCTTCGTTTTCCAGCAAGTTGACCCGGGCCAGCAGATAGTCGAGTCCCTTGGAGTCCACTAGACTTCCGAGCGCAGCGCCCCCTTCAATTCCTTTGCGATCGCCGGTGGTCTTGATAATCACCTGCTGGTTGGAACCGGTGCGGATCCCCACTCGCCAATCCACCCCCAACTGGGAGAGATCCTCGGCATTGATGTCGATGATGGATAGCGCCACCTCAATGCGGGCCGCCGGTTTGTCGAGCGCGGCGATCAACTTGCCGTACATCGCCATCCGCTCCGGAGCATCGCGCACGATCACCGCATTGAGGGAAGGATCGGCTTGCACGATGGCCTGACCGGAGGTGGCCGTCGCTGCCGTGCTACCCTCGCCGTTGACCATCTGCACGCCAGCATCGCTCAGCAGCTTGGCCAGAATGGTCGCCACACCGGGCGCCGCCACATCGGTATCGCGGTACTGGATGGATCGGTCAGTCGCCGAGGCGTACTTGAGGGGGAAGATCTCGATGGCCAGCGGCCCGGTCTTCTCGCTGCGCAGCTGGGATTGTTGCTCCAGTGCCAGCGCGGTCTGCTCAATCAGCTCAAGGTAACGGGGCGGGCCGGAGACATAGACCAGCCGGTTATCCGCATCGGGGCGCCAGCCAAAACGGGGCTCCCAGATCCCGGCTCGTTGCAGTGCCTGCTTGAGTTCTGCTGCGCCAGTCTGCTCCAGATTGATGAGACGGGACTGCACTTCGCTGTTCTTGAAGACGTAGAGCACATTGCCGTCGTAGTACCAGACCAGGTTGTAGAGGGAGGAGAGCTGCTGCAAAAAGGCGAGCGGCTCGTCATGCTCAAACTGACCGTTGACCTGATCGTTGACCTTGTCGCTGACTACCACCGAGACCTCGTAGTTAGCACCGAAGTTCACCAGCACGTCGCGCAGACTCTCCCCTTCTGCCACATAGCTGTAAGGCATGGGCACCCAGTCCAGCTCCTGTGCCATGGCGGGACGCTGCCACGCCATCACGGCGAGGCAGATCCACAACAGGGGACGCAGCAGGGGTTGCACGCTCAAGGGTGCCATATCATCTGTCTCCATTGGGGGGCCAAAGCGGCCTCGGTCAATTGGGGTTCCAACCGCTCCAGCAGGGCGATGTGCTGGCTCAGGCGCTCCGCCAGCAGCGCCTCGTCGAGCCACTCCAGCGCGAGCCGCGCCTCCAGCTGCAAATTGCCAAGATCGTCCAGCACCAGGGCATGGGGGGCATGACGGCCCCAGGCCACCACCTGTTGCAACAGACGCTTTAGCAGCGCCGGATCATGGGCCTCAGCGTCATTCCTCTGGCTGCTTGCAAGCGGGGTACTCAGCAGCAATTCACCGTTTCTGGGGGTCAGAAAGAGGGGATAACCATCGATCCGCAGATGGTACTTTCCCTGTGCGTCGGCAATAAAAGGCCCTTGGCCAAGGTTTGCGGCCAATCGATTCAGTAGCGTTTGCATAGTTCCTCGGGCTATCTAGGGCGCAGGAGGCTGCCAGTAGAAGTGATCCTGACCCAGGGCAATGCCCCGGCCGGCCAGCCACTCATGCAGGGTTAGGGCAGCCTCATCCTGATGGGGCAGAGCCTGCAGGGCATGCCAGAATGTGCCGAGCTCGAGCGGTACCGGCATCAGGTGAACCGGGTCCCCCTCCTTGCTCGTTTGCGCATACCAGGCAGGCCAGGCCAGCTGGAGACGTGTCTCACAATCAGTCTGCAGCCGGGTTAGCTCCTGCTCGCGCTGGTTCAACTGCTCAAGCTGATCGGCGATCCGGCTCTCCAGATCCGCCGGTACATCGACCACGGTCTGCCAGAACACAGCCTGGGCATTGAGCTGGCGGCGCATCACCTGCAACTGCTCCAGTTCGTTAAGCCAGGCGCCGTAAAGTGGTTCAAGACGCTGAACCCACCAGCGGTGCAAGGGATAGAGCACCCAGTGCCACAGCAAGGGACGATCCGCCAGATTGATGCGATCCCCCAGCTGCTGCATCCAGTCACAACGCTCGCTGCCTGCCAGACGCAAGATCTGTTGCAGCTCCTCACGCGAGACGGCCAGCGCGGCATCGAGACGGCGCTGAAACCAGATGGAGCCCAACAGGCTCTCCAGTCGGGTTCTGGGCAACAGTCGTTGCAACAGGGCCATCTGCTGCGAGGTGATCACGCCGGCATCCTGATAACGGAGCACGGACAGCTGGCCGACCAGACGATCCCGACTCAGGGTATCTGGCTGGACAACGGTAACCCGACGACCTGCAAACAGGCCCTGGTTAGGTGAATGGTGATCTTGCTGACTCATGCTATGCCTTGCTCATCTTGCTGCGGGCAATAATGGAATGATGTTTCGATATGCTGGCTATTCTATCCATTGCCTCGCTCCGCGGCTTATAAAAAACGTCAGATTATTTTAGTCCGGCGTTAATCTGTGCCGTGTCGGGCACGGCTTGGCGTACAGCCAAAACGACGACGATAACTCTGGGTAAAATAGGATTGGCTGGAGAAACCGGCCTCCATCGCAATATCGACAATGCTCATTTCACTATTGAGTAATAACTGATGAGCGAAAAGGATCCGCCTTTCACTGATCCAGGCGCGTGGAGAAACACCATATATCGAGCCAAACAGCTCCTTGAAAGTGGTCAATCCCATACCGAACTCTTTGGCGAATTCGCTGAGCTTCCACTCCATCAGATAGTGCTTTTCCATAAACTGTTGCAACCGCTCGACCTGGCGATTGCTCAGCTGGCGCAAAATAGACATTAGTTGAGGCCCCTGTTCGCCAAAAGCGAGCAGAAACAGCAACTCTTCGGTGCGTAATTGGGCCAGTGCGGGGGGATGTTCATGTTCGGTCAACCCGCGCAGTCCCTGAATACATTGGGTCAGCAAGGGGGATGAGTGAAACGGCAACAGCGTGGGGGCCATCCCCTCCAGCCGGGGGACTTCACTCAACAGTGAACCGAAACGTTGCAAGAAGCCTTGCAAAAAGGAGTTTGACAGAGGTAGCCAAAGCAGGCGGCAGGGGCCGTCACCGGTACAGACCGCGTAGTTGCCACGGCGTACGAACAGAAGTTCGTTGGGGGATAATTCATAGGTATCGGTACAGTCCTGCCACTTCATCGATCCTTCCAGGAGAATATAAATTCCCTCTTGCGGATGTTCGATAACGTTAAAAGCAGACATGCACCACTGGAGCAGGGCCATATCGCCCTTCTCTGTGGTAGTAATGCCCTTCATGTTTTATTTTCCTGAATCTGCGTGTAGTACCAGTAACACCTCCGGAAGCGGGTCGCTCTCGGGTGCTTTATTATTGCTGTTATTTTTATTTATTATTTTGTAATCAAGTCATTCGCTGGTGAATTCAAAAATTAATCACCATTGAAATGAGGGGGGATCCTACAACAGTCACAAGCAGAAAAACCAGCCTAAAATTAGAGCTAACACACTATTTATCCAGTGCAACGACTCATACTTAATGGTGTGCTTACAGCAAAAGATACTTCGTTACAAAAAGAAACCTTCAATCTTAACTGACAAATTAATAAATGATTGATTTGAGGCTTTTTATTTAAACGCAATCATTACTGACATTGTGGATAGCAAGCTTTTGGCTGCAATTGAATAATCATTTTTTTGTCATTAAAAATCTTAAAAACTTTCTGCTGACTCATAGCCTGTACCGCGGTGCCATCCATAAATCGCAAGCGGGCACGCAGATAGATCTCCCCTTCCGCCAGTTGCAGAGGGGTCAAACGCAGATCAAACAGCAATGGCAGCATGGTCACCTCATAACGGGTGGCTGCCACTTGCAACGGACGCCCCCCGATCACGCTGAGCACAGCCACCTCCACTGTCGCCGGACGTGGCAAGGCTTGCGGGAAATGCACCTCGCCCTTGAGTTGCTGTTGCGATGGCTTCAGCTCCGGGGTGGTGACACAACCGGCCAGCATGGCCGACAACATCAGTGCCAGCAGACCTCTCATAACACCCGGATCCGCCGTTCACTCAGCGGTGTGTGCTCACCCTGTTGCAGTCGCTGCAGCGCCAGCTCCTGGACCTGATTGAGGGTGATGGAGCGTCGCAGCAGTGCCGACAGGGGAACCTGGCTCGCACTGGCTGACCGGGCACTCACGGTTCTGCCTGCAAATGCCCCCACCTTGCCCGCCTCTGCCCCATGCAGGGCCAGCGCGCCTTGTGATTCTTGAATCTTCATGGTTATACCCGCACTCCCATCACCTGATCACTGCTGCCTGCCTCCCGAGTACCGGGTTGCAGCAACTCCTGCCAGAACTCGGTATGCTCCAGCATGCTGGCGAGACTCTCTTCAAGGTACGCCAGGGTCAACCGGCTTGCCGCCATCTGGCGATAGAGTTGCACCGTCAGACTCTCTTCATCGAAACCGAAGTGAAGATTGAACTGATACCAGTGACGATTGAAGCTGGCCAACTGACGAAAAATCCCCTCGCCCACCTGATGCAGCTCGGCCACGTCGGCCTGCAACACCAGCTGATCACGCTCCGGCACCAGGATCAGGCTGAGTTGGAACTGCTCGTCAAAGCAGAGCGCCGCAACCCCCTCCTGATTCAGAGCCAGTGATGGCAAACCATATTTGGTGGCAAATTCAGCGAGCAGTCGATTGATGATGACAGTTACATCCATGATTTCCTCCAGCAGAGAGGAAGGCATGTTAGCCTGCCACCGCCATGCAGGCTGTCACTCAAGGGCGGCACTTTTAAGAAAAATGGCCGGAAAACAAAAAGGCGCCCCAGTGGGCGCCTTGATTGCCATGACGTTTATGCAACGCCGAATGCCGCTTTCCAGGCCTGATTCTGGCTCTGGGAATACTGCTGCATCAGTTGCAGCAGATCTTTCATAAAGTTGGCATTGAAGGACATATTGTCCTCGGCCTTCTGCTTCTCGGTCTGACTGATGGTCGCCTCGACCTCGTCTTCTTTCGCATTGGCCTGGCTGTCACCCTGCGCCACCTGCACCGCAGAGTTGCTCATTTGCCCCACAGACTGGGTTACGCTGTTGAACACCTGACCACGCTGGGTATTGCGGTCAAATTTCTTGTCCAACAACTGCTTCGCGTTACTGTCTGCAACTTGATCCTGTTTCCAGACTTTGCCCACATCAGCACGGTCAACCTGTTGGCCCTGCTTGCTCAAGCTATCAACCTTGGCGTCAATCAAGGCCTCGCGACCGGCAATCTTGCCATCAAGGGATTGTTGCTGCTTGATAGCCTTGGCGCCCTTGCCCAGGCTGATCCCGCCCATAATGGCAGAGAACCCCGCCATCACGCCGGAGACCACCGCCATAGCGATCATCAGCTTGGCGCCGTGGCGCATCTCGTCAACCTGTGCCTGCTGGTTGCTGATGACCAGCTTGTTCTCGATATCCCGAACCTGTAACCCCTCCTCACGGGCCTGACGGGCCAGTTTGAACAGCAAGGACATCATATCCATCGCACTGTCCAGCTGCGCAACCATCTGGGTCACCCCTTTGGTATCGAAGGGAATGGAGGGACGTGGCAGAGTAGGAACGCTCTTGTTCTCTGCCCCTTGCGAACGGGTCGAAGCGGCGGCCTCATGGGCAGTGGTCGCACTGCGAACCTGCTGCGGCTCACCGGCCTGCACCTCAGTCAGCGGGGCGGTACGGGTCACGCCATTTGCATAATCACTGTTAATCATGGTCGGTACTCCTTAGATAGCGGCAGGTCTGCGGGCCAGGTTGTTCATCATGTCGCCCTTGGCATTGATCATCTGGAAGATCATCTCCATGGTCTGCTGGAACGCCTCGATCATCTGGGCTATCGCCTCCTTGAGCTTGTCGATGACCCCTTGCAGTTCGGTCATCTCGCTCTTGCTCAAGGCAAGATCAGCCTGGGCATCGAGCGACTCGGACTCTTTCGCTGACTGGACCGTTTTGGCCACGCCACTGCTCACATCAATGAGGATATCGGCACCCTGGGTGGCCAGTTTGGCCACTTTCGCCACCTTGTCACTCACCTTCACCGCCTCAACGGTTGCTTTGGCACCAAATTTGGCGGCCACTTCACCCGCCTTGGCAGCGATTTTGGCGGTAACATCCGCGACCTTGCCACCAATCTTGGCGCCCAGTTTGGCAATCGCACCACCAATGGTCGCGCCGAAACTGACTGCGGCTGAAATCACTGCCAACGCAATCTCTATCCCCATCAGGGCTGGCCCCAGCTTCTCCATCACCTCCTTGGAGATAAGGCCATCAGCGGCAGCCTGCTGCACAGCCATGTTGACCACGCCAACGACGCCAGCTGCGATCATCAGGGCACCGGCGGCAGCACCAATCCCGGTTGCCACCATGATGGCACCGATCACCAGCGAGGCGATGGCACTGATCCAGCCAAAAATCTTGCCAAAGATACCGGCCTTCTTGGCCTCCTGGGCACTATCTTCTGCCTCTTTGATCTTCGCCTGGTTCTCGCCGATCTTCTTCTCGTTCAGCGTGCGAGCTTGCCGGATATCATCAAGCTTCAACTTGGTCTGGGTCTTCTCCAGATCGCTGGTGAGCTTGCCCAGCTCAATCTCGAACGCTTCGGGCGAGGTAAAGGCTGCGGTCACCAACCCGGTGGTATGCGGCAGAATCAAGCGGGTGTTCTCTTTCACCGAAGCCACCAACTTGCCGATTTCACCAAGTTGCTGCGCACTGACCTGGCTATTGCTTACCGCCAGTGGTGCGTTTAGCGAGACCCCTGACTTGCGGGCCTGACCGGTGGCTTGCACCGTGGCGGCATCGAGCCGTGTTTCACTGCGAGGTTGGGTTACGGGCGCCAGGCCCGCAACATCACCTGTGTTTCCCAGCGGGGAAACCTGTCTTTCATTGCTGATCGGGTTCATCTTGCAGATCCCTTCTGATTGCGATGGCTTCCAACATGACCTTGGCGCTTGCCGCCAGGTCTGCCTGCCGGGGATCTGTGTCCGCCAGCAGTCGGGCCGAGTGGAAGCCACTCTCGGCCCCGTTCAAATCACCTTGTTGCAGCAGGCACTCGGCAGCATGAAACGGGAAACGGGGATCGTTCAGGTCGAGCATGGCGCCAAAGCTATAACTTTGAACCGCCGTTTCAAACTCCCCCATCGCCTGACGGCAGGCACCCAGCCCGAGGAAATAGCGCGGCTCGTAGTGATCCAGCATGCAGAGGGCCTGGAAGATCTTGTGAGCATCCTCCCACTTGCCGGCCTGATACTGGCCAAAGGCCAGGGCATAGAGCTGCTCCAGGGTGTCGCCCGAGATATCCTGCAGCATGGCCAGGGTGCCACCGTCAGCCATAAAGGCTTCCAGCTCTGCTTCATATTCCGGGGTCAGGGTGGTATCGGTCTGCATGATCTCTCCTCAAATTGCGCCAAGAATGTCGCGCATAATGCTGTCGTATTTCTGGATAAAGCGGTTGAGTGCCTCGATGGCAGCGTTGTAGCGCGAGCTGACGTCGTTGAGGCGGGTGGTCTTTTCACTGACCTGATCGTTGAGCGGGCGAGAACGGTCGCTCACACTGGTGGAGAAGTTGCCAAGCTTGTTGTTGTCCTTGTCATAGCTGTAGCTGGCTTCGATATTTTTCATCGCGCCGCTCTTCTTCTGATCACTTTCCAGGAAATCTTTAACTGTGATGTGCTGCTTCGCTACGATCCGCTCCAAAATGGCTTTTTTACTGTCGTACGCAGCCTGCAGTTCAGAACGTTGTGACTCGAAATTTATGGCGATACCTGTCGATAAACCCGCATTATGGCGTTGCTGATTCTTGATTAGCTCGTTCAGATTACTTTCAGCCTCGCTGACATCTTGTTGTGCTTTTTTCACTTGCTCATCAGTAAACATTTTTGACAACAGTTTGTACTCGGCCCCATCCATAAATTTGGCCTGCGACTCATAGCCATAGAGCTTGTAATCCATCAAATTGAAATTAGTGTTGAAGGTCTGGCTGGATGCCGCAGAGAGCACCTTGTTGATCTCGGACTGGATCACCCCGTAGATCTTCAGCTCACCGGTCATCTCTGCCAGCTCGTCCCGCAGCCCTTTACGCTGGTTGTCCTGAAACGCCATCACCCCGGTAAAGGTCGTGATGAGATCGTCATCGATGCGATCCATGGTCAGCGCACTGAGGGAGAGCAACATAAATTCAGGGACGGTCCAGTGGGTGACTGGCGGGGTTTGTTTTGCTCCCCGCTCGATCATTCCCTTGATGGCGGCAATGGCCGCATCTTGCCCCCCCTGGAACTGGCCCATCGCCCAACCCCCGTTGATCGAGGCGGGATCCGTCAGATAGGCAGCCAGCAACTTCTCCAGCTGCTCCTTGCTCAGCGCAGTCGATGAGTCAGCACTGATAGTGATCTTGCCCTTGAGCAGCTCGACCAGTTCGGTCAACTTGGGGTTTTTATGGCCCGGCAATGCGTCCAGCGCTTGCCCATCAAGCCAGCCGACGAACGCACCAGGGTTGGTGTTGTAGTCAGGGATAGTGCTCATCACGACTCCTTAAATCATCAGTCCGCGCATCATGGTGGGACGGCGACTCTTGCGGCCCTCTCCCGGCTGTGCCGGCAGTAACGCCTGTCTGCGCTGGATCTCAGCCAGCAACTCCTGCTCGGCCACGGCCACTTGCTCGGTCGGCGCATCGAATAGCAGCTGACAGGTCTGATCCGAGAGAGCGAGGCCAGCCAGCATCTCTTGCAACAGAGCGTTGCGGTGATCGCTGTCGGCAATGGCCTGCTCTGCCTGCGAAATGGTCTCGCTATGGTCGGCAAAACGCGGTTGTTTCATCTTGGCTCCTATTCTATGAGGCCCTTTTGGACATGCCTGTCACGCAAGGCCGTGCTTTTGTCGTTTTCGCATATCTCGTAGGGAACAGACTTGCTCGGCGGCCAGCATGAACCAGCCGGGCTCGGGTTCACTGGCTCCCGTCCAGCGCAGGTAGAAGCGCCCGAGCCGCTCACAGCTCAGGCTACTGCCGCGAAAGACATCGACGTTGCCGTAGAGGTAATAGCCCGGCCCGAGTACAGCCAGAGTGGCTTCGGCCAGCAGATAGAGAGCGGCAAAGGGATTGGCCAGTCCGGCCCGCCCCCCCTCACGGCGCACCAGCAGGATCCAGACCCGTCGGGTCGCTGGTTCAAGGCGCCAGGCGAGATAAATTTGGCGATAGCAGAAAGCGTGGCCGAGCTGGATGGGGGTTGCCCCCAGATGGTGAGGGGCCACCGCCACTCCCCTGGCCTGCAGCCAGGGGATCAGGGGGTCAGAGGTTAACGGCTCCCCCCTCACAGGCAGACCCTCCCGAGGGGCTGGATATTGATCTGCTGGGTCAGCTCCTGATAGGAGAGCACCGGCAGGGCGTGGTAATCCCCCTCGATGAGCTTGCGCACATAGCGGCGGATATCCATGGAGACGATGAGCACCGGTTTGTTCTGCATCTGGGCCAGATCACCGACGGTATGGCGCACCTGATCGAGGAAGCTCTGGGTAATGGTGGGATCGAGCGCCAGATAACTGCCCGCGCTGGTCTGGCGAATGCCGCCACGGATCTGCTCCTCCACCTGCTGATCGAGCAGATAGGCAGGCAAGATGTTGTTGCCGTTGGCGTACTTGTAGCAGATGTAGCGCTTGAGGCTGCTGCGGATGTACTCGGTGAGCTGCACCACATCCTTCTCTTTCTGGCCCCACTCCACCATGGCCTCGAGGATGGCGCGCATGTTGCGGATCGAGATATCCTCCCCCACCAGCCGCTGCAAAATTTCGGTCATTCGCTGTAGCGGGATGATGCGTTGCGCCTCCTTGACCAGCTCGCCATAGCTCCCCTCCATCTGCTCCAGCAGGTAGCGGGTCTCCTGAATGCCGATAAAGTCCTCGGCATATTCCCGCAGCACATGGGATAGATGCCAGGTCACCACCTGATCGGTGGTGAGGCTGGCCAGCCGTGACTTCTCCAGCCGCTCCTGATGTTCATTAGCGACCCACAAGGTCGGTTGTCCGGGCAGCAACGGCGCCCCCTCTTCGTAGGGGATCCCCAGCAGATCGAGCTGGGAGGCGCTCTCCTGCACCAGCTGATGGCCCGGGCGCAGCAGACCGCGGGCGACCGGCACCTCCTGCAGCTGGATCAGGTATTCACCAGGCCCCATCCCCTCGTTGAAACGCAGGTGAATACCCGGGAAGGGCACCCCGAGATCGAGATAGAGGGCGCGGCGCACCCGCACCAGTTCGTCGTTGAGGGCAATCGCCTCCAGCTCGGCCTGCAAAGCGGCATCCACATCGATCAGGAGCGGCACCGTCATGGCGAACTCCTCCTTCTCCCCCAGCTTGCCCCGAGGCTTGCTGCCCGGTTTTGGCTTGCTGCGGGCGGCGGGGGCTCCCGCCCCCTGCGCCAGCACGGCAGGAAGATCCTGACTGTTGCTGCTCTGCGCCTTGCGCTGACGCAAGCCGATAAAGTAACCGCCCGCCGTGACGATGGCCGCCAGCGCAAAGAAGGTGATCATCGGGAAGCCCGGGATCAATCCAAACAGCACCAGCAGCAGACCACCTATCAGCAGCGCCTTGGGCTGGGCCACCACCTGGGCGCCAATATCGGTACCCAGATCGGAAGACTCTTCGGAGGAGACCCGGGTCACGATGATCCCCGCGGTGATGGCGATCAGCAGCGCCGGCACCTGGGAGACCATGCCATCACCCACCGTCAGGATGGAGTAGAGCTGCAGCGCATCGGCGGCGGATAACCCCTTCTGGGTCACCCCGATGGTGACGCCGCCGAGGATGTTGACGAAGATAATGATGAGGCCCGCGATGGCGTCCCCTTTCACGAACTTCATGGCGCCATCCATGGAGCCGAACATCTGGCTCTCCTTCTCGATGACCCCGCGGCGATCCCGCGCCTCGTGCACGTCGATCACCCCGGCGCGCATGTCACCGTCGATACTCATCTGCTTGCCCGGCATGGCATCGAGGGAGAAGCGGGCACTCACCTCGGCGACCCGTTCCGAGCCCTTGGTGATCACCAGAAACTGGACGATGGTGATGATGAGGAAGATGACGATCCCCACAACCAGATTGCCCCCCACCACGAAGTTGCCGAAGGTATAGACGATCTGCCCCGCATCGGCCTGTAGCAGGATCATCCGGGTAGTACTCACCGACAAGGCAAGCCGGAACAGGGTGGTGATCAGCAGCACCGCCGGAAAGGCGGAGAACTGCAGCGGCGAATTGATATAAACCGCCATCATCAGCAGTACCACCGAGATGGTCATGTTGATGGCAATCAGGATATCGAGGGCCACAGGCGGCAGCGGCAAGACCATCATAAAGACGATGGCCAGCAGCAGGATCGCCAGCATGATGTCCTTGCGCTCGCCTATCCGGCGCAGCAGCTCAAGGGAGCGTTGATTCATTCTGCTCTTCCAGTTCGAGGTATTGTTGATAGGCAAAACGGGCTTCATCCAGCCGCCCTGCCAACTGGCAGGCCCTGCTGCGGCAGAGCCAGAGCGGGCCGTCGGCCTCCCCTTGCTGCATCAGCTGATCGACATGGGCCAGCGCCGCCTCCCCCTCCCCCTGTTTGATCAGGGCCACCAGCAGGGTCCGTCGCCCTCCCTGATGGTGGGGGTGGATCAGCAACAGGGCGGCCAGCAGGACGCACGCCTTGTCAGGGTGGCCATATTGCAGTTGCAACCAGCCGGTGAGCAGCAGCGCATCCTGCTGCTGTGACGTAAGCACCATGGTCATACCTTGTGCAGCAGATGAAGGGTCATCTGCATCAGTTGTTCATCGGCGTGCATCTGTTCGAGCAGCGCAGCGGCCGCTCGCAACTCGGGACTCTGCCCTTCTGCCAGCACACTGCGCAGCCCCTGCATCGCCTGATTGAAATCAACCGGCCGCAGCAAGTCGTGGAAGCCGCGATCCGGGGTGGCGAAATCGAGCAGCGCCCGATCCGCCAGCCGCTCGGGGTAGAGGCGGCTGATATGGGGTTCGATGGACTGGCCATCGGGTAACAGGGCATAACGCCTCGGCAGGCTTCGCTCCTGATCGTCAAGAGAGATGGCACTGAGCTGCTCGATACCGATATGCGCGACAGTGATCCGGCTCATGACGCCAGCACCTCTCGCAGCAACCGTGTCAGGGTGGTCACTGCCTGATGGAGCAGGGGCAAAGTCACGGCCCGCTCATCCAGGGTGACGAAGAGGATCAGCTGATCCTCCCCCAACCAGCCGCTGCGCACCGGCAGTGCCGGGCCTTGCGCCGCGGCGGTCAAGGTCATGGCGCGGCGGATCGCCTCGCCACTCTGATGCCAGGGCACGGAGCGGGCCAACCAGAGGGTCAGTTGCCCCTGATGGCGCTCCAGCTGCAGAGTGCCGCTCTGCTCCAGTTCAAGCTGGATCAGCGAATGGGGGTTATCCCCTATGGTGATGCCCAGATCCTGGCAAAACTGCACCAGCAGGGGTTCAATCCAGTTCATGACGACTCTCCAGACAACTCATCCTCTTCCCGCTCGATGGCGTTATCGAGCGCACCCTGACAGCACTGCAACAGGTTCTGGCGCTGCTCTTCCTCACTGAACAGCTCCACCGGCAGCAGGCGGATCAGCCGCTTGAGCTCCTGATAAAGCAACACCTGCTGGCGACAATCTGACAGCTCAAGAGCCACACCGACCTGCTCCACATCCCGCACGCTGGCCCAGCGTTTCTCCACCAGGGCGATCAGATCGCCCATCAGATCAGAAGGCCCGTATGCCATGGGCCGAGCCCTCCTTCACCCGTTGCCACAGCTCGTCCACTTGCGCCGAGAGAGTGTTGAGCAGCCGCAGCTTGTGCATGTCGCTCATCACCCGCTCCAGCTTGACCGGGTCGAGCCAGCGCTGCTGGCTGTCGAGATCGGCGCTCAGGGCCTTCATCATGAAGCCGGTCACCTTCTCCAGCGCACCGTTGCCAAAGCGGCTGTGAATATCGCGCCAGGCGGCAGAAAGGGCACGGTAGTCCTGCACAGCATCGCGATAGAGATCCCGCAGATCCTGCTCGGCTCCCACGCCCGCTTTGGCCGCTTCGGCCGCGGGGCCGGTAATGCGGGCTCCCAGCACGATGGCACTGCCCTGCTCGTCCGCCAGCTTGGCCAGCGCCTGCTCCACCAGCGCCAGGGTGCCCTGCATCTCCGGTCGTCCGGCGAGGGCCTTGCGCGCCTGACAGAGCGCCTCGAACTGCTCGCTCACTTCCCCCGAATAGCTCTCGAGGTAGGCCAGCAGCTGGGAGAGATTGGCCAGCCGACCACTGCCGAGGTGGCTCACCATCTCCTTGATCTTCTGCTGGCGTTCGAGCTCCGGCACTTTATCGAGGTAATCCCCCACCAGCGCCTCGATCTCGCTGATGCGGGCATGGCTGTCACTCAGCTTGCGCTTGGCGAGCGAAAGCTCAGCACGCTCGGAAAAGACAAAGGTGAGCTCTTCGGCGGCATCTGCCAGCGACTGGGCGGCACTGGCCAGCACGACCCGCTCCCCCTGAAATTGCCCACCCTGCAGGGGAGCCTGACGGGATGCGACCTCTGCTCCGCGCAGCTCGGGCTGGGCAGCAAGGACATAGGGGTTGCTCTGGATAATGGCCATGGAAACTCCCGTGACGAATGGATTGACGAGGATGGCATTATAAAAATCGCCCTAGCCTCCCTATGCCAAAATCGGCCGTGAATTTTTAGCCCGCCCCCAACGGTTTTCTAAAAAGTCCCGACTCGCGCTGAAATCCCCGTAGCCCCCCATCCCCTATAGTGGCCACCAGTTTCAATGGCGCAGATTGCTATGACCCTCTCCCTCGACCACATCCCCGACCAGCTTCGTCACGCCATCGACGAGTGCCGCCTGATCCAGATCCGTGGCCGGGTCACCCAGGTGACCGGCACCCTGCTCAAGGCGGTCGTCCCCGGGGTGCGGATCGGCGAGCTCTGCCATCTGCGCAACCCGGACAACACCCTCTCCCTGCAGGCAGAGGTGATCGGCTTTGCCCAGCATCAGGCGCTGCTCACCCCCCTTGGCGAAATGTTTGGCATCTCCTCCAATACCGAGGTGAGCCCGACCGGCGCCATGCATCAGGTCGGGGTCGGCGAGCATCTGCTCGGCCAGGTGCTCGATGGCCTCGGCAACCCCTTTGGCGGTGGCCATCTGCCAGAGCCCGAGGCCTGGTATCCGGTCTATCGGGATGCGCCCGCTCCCATGAGCCGCAAGCGCATCGCCGAGCCCATTTCGCTCGGTATTCGCGCCATCGACGGCCTGCTCACCTGCGGTGAGGGGCAACGGATGGGGATCTTCGCCGCCGCAGGTGGCGGCAAGAGCACCCTGCTGGCGTCGCTTATTCGCAGCGCCGAGGTAGATGTCACCGTGCTGGCGCTGATCGGTGAACGGGGCCGTGAGGTGCGCGAATTTATCGAAGCGGATCTGGGAGAGGAGGGTTTAAAAAAGGCCGTGCTGGTAGTGGCCACCTCGGATCGCCCCGCCATGGAGCGGGCCAAGGCGGGCTTTGTCGCCACCTCCATCGCCGAGTATTTCCGAGATCAAGGCAAGCGGGTACTGCTGCTGATGGACTCCGTCACCCGCTTTGCCCGTGCCCAGCGGGAGATTGGTCTGGCCGCTGGCGAGCCGCCAACCCGACGGGGCTATCCGCCGTCGGTGTTTGCCGCCCTGCCCCGCCTGATGGAGCGGGCCGGTCAGTCAGACAAGGGATCCATCACTGCCCTCTATACCGTGCTGGTAGAGGGGGATGACATGACAGAGCCGGTCGCTGACGAGACCCGCTCCATCCTCGATGGCCACATCATCCTGTCGCGCAAACTGGCGGCGGCCAACCACTACCCGGCCATCGACGTGCTGCGCTCCGCCAGCCGGGTGATGAACCAGATCATCGAGCCCGAGCATCAGGCTCAGGCCGGTCGACTGCGCAGCTGGCTGGCGAAATATGAAGAGGTGGAGCTGTTGCTACAGATCGGCGAATACCAGAAAGGGCAGGACAAGGTAGCCGATGAGGCGATCGCCCGCATCGAGACTATTCGCCAGTGGCTCAGGCAAGGCACTCATGAACCCAGCTCACTGCCGGAAGCCCTCTCGACTCTGGAGACGCTGACCCGATGATTGGCCGCCTGCAACGAATAAAAGACCTGCGGCTGGATCGAGCCGAGCAGCAGCTCGCCGCCCAGCAGGCTCGGGTGCAACTCGCCCGCGTTCGCCAACGCGAAGCGGAGCAGGAGAGTCTCGACTATCGCCAGTGGCGCCTTGCCGAAGAGGAGCGGCTATTTGCCATCTGTCAGGCGGAGCAACTCGATCGCAAGGGGCTCAAGGCGTGGCAACAGCAAGTGGCGCTGCTGCGGGAGAAAGAGGCTCAGCTTGAACAAACTGCCGCCGAGCAGGCCGAGCGGGTCGCCGAAGAGCGCATTCGCTTGCAGGAGCGCCAGCAGGCGGTACACCGAGCCCGCCAGCAGCAACAGAAATTTGCCGAACTACACCGTCAGGAGCAGGCCTCACAGCAAGCCCTGCGTGACTACAACGAAGAGCAGGAACAGGAAGAGTTCCGCCAGCAGATCAGGATGTAACGAGTCATGAACCGAATCCTCCCGATACAGGGCACAGTGACAGCCCGGGGCGATACCCAGATGGCGGAAGCCAATCGGTCGCAACAGCAGCGTTTCGAGCAAGCGATGCGGCTGGATCAGAACCTCAAAGAACGCGGCCACAACCCGCAGCCTGATGGTAAAGGGCAGATTCGTCATTCACAGAGAGTGACGGACGTCCACCCCTTGCCGCAACAGAATATCTACCGCGCGCCCTCAGAAGCTGGCAACCAAGTTCCCCTACGCCACACAACCAAAGGCACGCAGCCGGACAACAAAGAGATCACTGCAAAACAACAGCGGCAGGGGAGCGAGCAAACCAACCCGCAACAGCTAACATTCACCCCTTCTAACGGAGATCAGAGCCAACGCCTTACTGATGAGCGAGTGGCAGCAACAGATATCTCAGCTAAAGAAAGGCACGACAAACCCACTTTTGCTGCACATTCTAGCGCTGAACTGCTCGACACAAACCCGATAGCGGTAACGGCCAACACACCACTCGTGCCACCAGCCATTGCACCAATAAATGCTATAACACTGACGCTTGATAAGGCTCGCACATCTCGTCAACAAACCAAGTACACACAACCCACTGCTCAGGACAAGGATCAACGCCCCCCCATACTGACGATAACCGCTAATCCGGCTGCACTGAGGCCAACACATGCCAGCAGCGATGTAATTTCAACGCCCCTCAACGAGTCTCTGCCGCTCACCGAGGGGGTTGGGAGCAAGCTCACCGCGCAACCGGAGAGCATGCAAAGCGCTCCAGAGACAAGCTTGCTCGAAAGCTCTGCAGGTTTGGGGCTAACCGCCATTATTACCCAGCCCTATGGTCATGTTACCCAAGCCACGCTGACTGAAAACGAGTGGCTTGATGAACAGCGTCCAGTCATGGAGGTTCATGAAGCAAGCAGCGCCAACCCGATACATACCCTCGCCAATACCACGCCACATCTACTGCCATTGGCAACGGACAGCGAGGTGATAACTCCCGAACTGGCCCCCCCCCAGCCAACGGAGGTCGGTGAACAGGTAGCTCAACTTGACGCAGAAATACCACCGCTGGTGGCGCTCAAGTCTGTCACTACAGGTGAAACAGCCCCCCAAAATGAGCTCTTTACCAACCCGACAATCTGGATCGCTCCCCTTGCCGTGACCCCAGGGGATCTGCAGCTCGCCCGGCTGGCACCAGCCGAGAATAATCGGGAGCTGGGTCAACTGCTGGAACGGCTGGCAGTGGATATCTATCAGGAGCTGGGCCGCCCGGAGCGTCCGCCGCTGCTGCGCCTGACGTTGCCACAGCTGGGCGATCTCTCCATTCGCATCGCTCACCACCATGGCGAGTTGCAGATCGAGATCCTCGCCACGGCGCAAGGAGAGCTGCTGCTCAATCAGGGGCGTAGCGATCTGATCGACCGCCTGCAACGACTCTATCCCGGCGAGCGGGTCGCCCTCGATCTCTTCGGCCAGCCTGACAGTGAGCAGGGCTCGCGCCATAAACGATCCATCTACGAAGAGTGGGATGCCGACGCATGACACCGATTGCCCTCACCTCCGCCTCGCTGGCGGAGTTGACTTTACAGCAGACCCTGAGCCAATACCGCCAGCACTTTAGCTGGAGTGGCGGCGAGCTTCTCCTCGCCATCGGTTTGCCGCCTGCGACACTCGATACCCGGCTGCAACTGCAGTGGCAGGGGCTCTCTTTGCCGCTGTTGTGCAACGGCGCAGAGCTGGCGCACTGGCTCGCACCAGATCTACAACAGGCGGCGCTGTTCAGTCTGCCCGAGCCACTGCAACTGGCGTTGATCGAACGGCTGGGACAACCCCTCGGTGGCCTCAGCTGCTCGGCGCTGACCCAACCGGAGAGGAACGTTCAGACCGATGAGCCTGCCCTGCAACTGCTGTTGCAACGGGAGGGGGCCAGCCTCGCCCTCTGGCTGCCGCAGCCCGAGCCCTTGCTGAGTAAGTTGCCACCACGGCCACAGCAGCAGCGGTTGCCGCTGCCCCTCACCCTCTTCCTGCAGTGGGGCGAGATGGGGCTGACCATGGATGAGCTCGCCACTCTCGCCATCGGCGATGTGCTGCTGCCGCCGCCCCATTCGCAGCTCGGCCAGCAACTGCTGATCTGCGTGGAGGGTCGCCCCTTTGCCTACTGCCAACCCCATCAACAACATCTGGAACTGACTGCCATGTATAATGCTGCCTCCGCTGAACCCTTCGGCCCGACCGAACTGGATCAACTGCCGATCCAGGTGAGCTTCGAAGTGGGCCGCCAGACCCTGGACTGGCATACTCTCACCAGCCTGCAACCGGGCGCCCTGATCGATCTTGGCACGCCCCTCGATGGCGAAGTGCGCATCATCAGCAACGGCCATTCGCTGGGAACGGGCCGACTGGTGGAGATCCAGGGACGCCTGGGGGTAAGAGTCGAACGCCTCGACAACGAGTCACAGTCATGATCCAGTTGCCAGACGAGCTAAACCTTATCGTCGGGCTGGCGCTGCTGGCCCTGCTCCCCTTTATCGCCGTGATGGCCACCTCCTTCGTCAAGCTGGCGGTGGTCTTCTCGCTGCTGCGCAACGCCCTCGGGGTGCAGCAGATCCCCCCCAACATGGCGATGTACGGGCTGGCGATCATTCTCAGCATTTATGTGATGGCGCCGGTCGGCTTTGCCACCCAGGATTACCTGCGCCAGAACGAGGTGTCGCTGGCGAAAGCCGAATCGGTGGAGAAGTTCCTCGATGAGGGGATTGCCCCCTACCGCGACTTTTTGAAAAAGCAGATCAAACCGCGGGAGCACGCCTTCTTTATCGACAGCACCAAGCAGCTCTGGCCCAGCAAGTATGCCGACCGGCTGGAGCCCGACAGCCTGCTGATCCTGCTGCCCGCCTTTACCGTGAGCGAGCTGAGCCGCGCCTTCGAGATAGGCTTTCTGATCTACCTGCCCTTTATCGCCATCGATCTCATCATCTCCAACATCTTGCTGGCGATGGGGATGATGATGGTCTCCCCCATGACCATCTCGCTGCCCTTCAAGCTACTGCTGTTTGTGTTGCTCGATGGCTGGGCCCGCCTGACCCACGGGCTGGTCATCAGTTACGGAGGCTAGCATGAGTCACGCCGATATACTTCACTTTACCAGCCAGGCGCTCTGGCTGGTGCTGATCCTCTCCATGCCACCGGTGCTGGTGGCGGCGCTGGTGGGCACCCTTGTCTCTTTGCTGCAGGCACTGACTCAGATCCAGGAGCAGACCCTGGGCTTTGTCGCCAAGCTGATCGCCGTGGTGATCACCCTGTTTGCCACCACCGCCTGGCTGGGTAACGAGCTCTACAGCTTTGCCGATATGGTGTTGTTCAAGGTGCCGCAGATCCAATGACACTGGAGAGCCTGCAGGCCCAGATGCTGGCCTATACCCTGCTGCTGCCGCGCTTTATCAGCTGCTTCGTGATGCTGCCGGTGCTGAGCAAACAGATGCTGGGAGGGGCGATGATCCGCAACGGCGTGGTCTGCTCGCTGGCACTCTACGCCTACCCCACGGTCGCCGACACCTTGCCGGATCAGATCGACGGCATGGCGCTGGCCATGCTGATCGCCAAGGAGGTGCTGCTCGGCCTGCTGATCGGCTTTGTCGCCGCCATCCCCTTCTGGGCCATCGAGGCGAGCGGGTTTCTGATCGACAACCAGCGCGGCGCCGCCATGGGGTCCCTGTTCAACCCGAGTCTCGGCAGCCAGACCAGTCCCACCGGCCTGCTGCTGACCCAGACCCTGATCACCCTCTTTTTTGCCAGCGGCGCCTTTCTCGCCCTGCTGGCCGCCCTGTTCCAGAGCTATATCAGCTGGCCGGTGGCGCACTTTTTCCCCACCATCGACGAGCAGTGGGTCAACTTTTTCTACAGCCAGTTCAGCCATATGTTGCTGCTCTGCGCTTTGCTGGCAGCGCCGCTGCTGATCGCCATGTTTCTGGCCGAATTCGGGCTGGCGCTGATCAGCCGCTTCGCCCCTTCACTTAACGTCTTCGTGCTGGCGATGCCGATAAAAAGCGCCGTCGCCAGCCTGCTGCTGGTCATCTACATCAAGCTGATGATGGACCACGCCTATAAACAGGTGCTGGCGGTGATGGATCCGCTGCAACTACTGATCCCCATTCTGGAGGCGCGATGAGCGGCGAGAAGACCGAACAACCCACCCCCAAAAAGTTGCGGGATGCCCGCCAGAAGGGGCAAGTGGTCAAGAGCAAGGAGGTGGTCTCCACTTCCATCATCCTCAGTCTGGTAGGCATGCTGATGGCGATGTCCGACTACTACCTCGAACATCTGGGCAAGCTGATGATGATCCCGGAATCCCACATCAACCTCCCCTTTACCCAGGCGCTCAACCATGTGGTGGAGAACCTGATGCAGGAGATGGCCTATCTCTGCATTCCGCTCCTCGCGGTCGCGGTGCCGGTGGTGCTCGCCTCCCACTTCGCCCAGTACGGTTTTCTGCTGAGTGGCGAGTCCATCAAGCCCGACATCAAGAAGATCAATCCGGTGGAGGGGGCCAAGAAGATCTTCTCCATCAAAAGCCTGATGGAGTTCGTCAAATCACTGCTCAAGGTGAGTCTCCTGAGCCTCTTGGTGTGGGTCACCATAAAGGGCAATCTGCAAGCGATGCTCCAGTTGCCCGGCTGCGGCATGAGCTGCATCACTCCGGTGCTGGGGGGCATGCTGGGCCAGCTGATGGCGGTTTGCGCCATGGGCTTTGTGGTGATCGCCATCGCTGACTACGCCTTCGAACACTACCAGCACATCAAGCAGCTCAAGATGAGCAAGGACGAGGTGAAGCGGGAGTACAAGGAGATGGAGGGGAGCCCGGAGATCAAGAGCAAGCGCCGCCAGTTCCATCAGGAGTTGCAGTCGAGCAACATGCGCGCCGACGTCAAGCGCTCCTCGGTCATCGTCGCCAACCCGACCCATATCGCCATCGGTATCCGCTACGAGCGGGGAGAAACCCCGCTGCCGGTGGTGACCCTCAAATTCACCGATGCCCAGGCGCTGCAGGTGCGCAAGATTGCCGAAGAGGAGGGGATCCCTGTGCTGCAACGCATCCCGCTGGCTCGCGCCCTCTATCGAGACGCCCAGCTCCACAACTACATCCCGGCCGACCAGATTGAGGCAACCGCCGAGGTTCTGCGCTGGCTGGAGCAGTGGCGCCAGAGCGAAGGGTCGCAGTGGTAGGGCAGCACGCTGCCCGCCAGGCCAAACAAACAGCGCAACACGCGAAAAACTGACAAATCCCCGACCGCTCCCTGATATAGCGCGCCGTCACGGCTCGTTATCATCCTCTTATCGTCAACCCTGTCGGGAATCACATCATGGCCTTACCAGCAATCGGTGGACACATTCACCTCAACCGTCCAGCATCGCCCCAGCAGACAGAGGCCGGCCCGCTGCTGGCCAAGGGTAACAAGCTGTTCGAACAATCCGTCAAGCGCGGCATCGGCCACTTCCAGAGCAGCGATCTCAAGCAGGTCATCAGCGCCCTGCACCAGTTGCAAAGCGCCCCCGATAGCGGCAAAGCGCAGCGGGTGCAGGATGCGATCCAGCACTGGGAGCAGCACCACCCCAAAGAGGTGGCTGCACGTGGCGCTCGTCTGACCGAACTGAAACAGGCGCTGGCCGAACAGGGCGCTATCACCAGAGCCGCCCCGCGACATGAACCGAAAGTGATGGCGGGTGGCACCCAGGCCCTGCTGCAAAAGAGCATGGCCGGACTGGAAAAACTGGGCAGCTACGCCTGTACCGACGCCCAGACCTTTGTACAGCCCAACAACCCGAGCTATCAGAAGATCATCGGCAAACTCAACGCCTTCGGGCAGGATCCCCAGCGCCTGGCAGCTAACCAGCGCGCCAACAACAGCGCCAATATGGCCGCCATCCAGATAACCAGAAACAAGCAGCCACTCTCGTTACGTACAATGGAAAACATCGCCAAGGCGGTGGATGACGCCAAGGCCGGTTGCTGCTCGACCCTGGCCTATTCGGCGGCGGCCGAACTGCTGCGCCACAACAGTGACCAGCGGATCGAAGTGCTGGCCCATCGTGGCGCACAGGGGCACGCCCAGACCCACTGCTTTGTGGTAATTGGCCGCGCCGAAGGGAGCGAACTTACCAAGCCGGAAAGCTGGGGGCCACACGCCAAGGTAGTCGACCCCTGGGCCGCCACCATAGGGGCGCCACTGGTCGGTACCTCAGCCCGCCCCCCTATCGCCAACCTGTGGCCGCCCACAGAGTCGGTCTTTGATAACACTCATCGGGAGGATTAATAATGTTCCATGCCATGCTATCAACCCTCGTTCGCCAGCTATCCCTGCCGCAGGAGTGCCTGCACGAAGAGGGGCTGGATCTGCAGGCGGGCCCCTTCAGCCTCCATATTCGCGAGCGGGATCAACTGGTGACCCTGTTTATCCCGCTGGGGGATATCCAGACCCCCTCCCTCGCCGCCATGGCCGACTGGCCGGTGCTGCAACTCAGTCGCGGCAGCGAGCAGAGCCCCCTGCTCTGGTGTCGCGAGTGGCTGGACAAGCTGGATGTAGAACTTCTGATTGACCTTGTCAGCCGCATGCTGCATCAGGCCGAAGCCCTGACCCAAGGCACTGCACTAGCAGCTACCGAGCTCAGCGAGCCCGCAATCGAACCAGCCATGTCACGCCCGAACTGCGGTATCCCGACGACCATTCGCGCCTGATATCGGCGTCTGCTCATAAGGGAAAACAGCGCAAACATAACGGGGCCATCACTGATGGCCCCGTTATGTTTTCAAATCCGCATCAAGTTGACCTCACACCCGCCCTCACCTTCGTCAGCTCACCGGCCCGCGAAATCGGCCGTCAGGCGGCAAGACGACTGCTGACCCGGATGCAGCAACCCGAGCTCGCTCCCAATCGCCATATCATCACCCCCAACCTGCAAAAACGGGAGTCGGCCTGAGTTCCCGCCATTTACTAGATGAACATGAGTTGGCCCGCCAACCGGCAAGCATGGACATTTCTCTCCAATCTGCTTGGGAACCATTTCTCGACAAAGCTCACATGCGTGACTAATGGCAGACAAGCCTTCTGGCCTGATTGAAGCCATCTTTTATATGATGAGATCATTAGGTTCACCCGCAGCGAGCCATCTCTCTACGGGTAGTTCCCACTCTCTTTGTAACCAGCAAGGGATCATGCAATGGGTGAAATGAATCGTCATGGCCAGCCAGTCGCTAACTACAATGCCGCACGCAACCGCGACAAGCAGTTGAATAATCTGATGGGAATCCTGGATGGCATAGTCGCTGACAGTGTCATCGATGAGCAGGAGATCCTTTATCTGGATACTTGGCTCAAAGAGAGTGCCAGCCTCAACGGCTGGATCTTTCGTGAGCTACGAGAAATGGTCGCTAATGTGCTGCAAGACGGTAAGTTGTGTGAAGAAGAAAAAGTCCACCTTATGAGTGCGCTTCCCCGTCTGATGGAAACATATCGTCATCTACCGGGTGTCGACTTCTATTCAGAGGAATCAGACAAGCTATTACTCGAGGGGCTCTGTCAGGGGTTGATGGGAGATCAACAGCTGTCCGATGACGAGATCCATTACCTGAGTTGGTGGATGAAACAAAACAGCATGCTGAGGGCCCACTATCCCGGAAAACAGCTGTATCAGACGGTGGAGCGGATCCTTTTGGATGGCATTATTACTGCCGAAGAGAGAGAGGAGTTGCAGCAACAATTGATGTTGTTTATCGGCAATTCCTTCGAGCAGGGGGCTGTCACGGGTATGGCAACCAAGTTGGCCATCAGTGAATCCGAAATAGATACCCTATATGACTGTACTGTTTGCTTCACCGGCATGTTTCTTTCCGGTACACGCCGACAGTGCGAGGAAACAGCCTTGCTGTTGGGGGCAACACCCCAAGACTCTGTCACCCAGAAACTTGATTACCTCATCATCGGTGAGCTCAGTTCGCGGGATTGGCGCTTCTCCTCATACGGCAGAAAAATCGAAAAGGCCATGTTGTTGCAGGAGAAAGGACACTCGGTACGTATCGTCACCGAAGAAGCCTGGCTTGCCCATGCCAACACTCTGCACGAGTCGGCTTGAACCTTACATCACGGCGGGGGCTCACGCCCGCGCCTTGATAATTCACTCCTTCTGCTAGCCAACAGCACGCCAAAACGTGAGCCTGCTCACTGGGTTGGCAAGGAGAGATTGAGAGCCAAGTGGAGAGGAATATGATGGGCGCCTGCCTCTCTTCACGAGTCTCTTTATGAGCAACCCGCACGACCAGAATCCGCCGAGTGAAATCCATCGCTGTGACAAATGCAGGGAACGAACCCGCCATATCGTGGTGCTGGTCGCCCGCGATCACAGCCAGGACATCATGCCCAAGGATCCGCGCAAAGCCTTCTGGCAAGCCTTTACTTCCAGCAGCATCACCAACTGGGCGTTTGGTGAAACACTGGCCTACCAGACCACCCATGTAAAACATCTTATTTGTGAGCGGTGCGGGGAGAAGTTTCTGGAGTATTGAGGGCTACAGCCTGCCATCCGTCACACAACCAACCGAATAAACTCCCGCCATCAAGCAAGTAGTTTGTTGATCCTTAGCAGGTTTTTACCTGCTGCCGGTTTTGCATCGCCCCCACATTGATTACCATGGCTCACTTGGCAACCGGGATTGGGAAGGGCGTTGCCGAGATCGCTCTGGCCACCATAGCGCCATCACCTCCCGTCACATCATCGGTTAACAGCAGCAGAGTGGAGGCTGTCGTCCAGGGGCGGTAGCGTGCCACTTGGCCACACCTGGGCCACAACCCCTCTCCAGTAATCCACAAGGATCCCCCGCCGTTATGTTTGAGTACGTCGAAAAACTGCAAGCGCGCATCGCTACCATGGTCAGCCAGAACGAAGCCGGGATCCGGCAGGCGGCCCACTGGTTTAGCGAGGCCATCGTTCACAACAAAATGATCCATATGCTGGGCACCGGGCACTCTCATATGGTCGGGCTGGAGGGGTTTATCCGTGCAGGTGGCCTTGGCAATATCAACGCCGTGCTCGACTCCACCGTCACCACCGCCGATGGCGCCCTGCGCAGTTCGGCGCTGGAAAAACTGCCCGGGCTTGCCGCCATTTTGTGGGAGGATCAGCCGATTGCGCCGGGGGATCTGATGGTGGTCATCTCCAATTCGGGGCGCAACGCCCTGCCCATCGAGTGGGCCCAGCTTGCCAAAGCGCGCGGCCACAAGGTGATCGTCATTACCTCGGTGGCACAATCGGCGCAAAATCCGAGTCGTCACCCTTCTGGCCAGAAACTGATGGAGCTGGCCGATCTGGTACTGGACAACTGCGTGCCGCCGGGCGATGGCCTGTGCGAAGTCAATCATCGGGTCACCGGCGCCTTCTCCTCCATCTCCGGCATGGTTCTGATCAATACGCTGGTAGTCGAAGCGCAGAAACTGGCGCTGGCACAAGGCGTCACCCCGCTTATTTTCTCCAGCCAGAATGTGGATGGCTTTAATAACGACGATGTTTACCGTCATTTTCAAGGGCGATTGAAGTCGATGTAAGCAATTAAGATATTGTCGCGGTAAACGTTGGGCTTCACTTCGTTCAGCTCCAACCTACGATGTTTGGCCCAACATACGAGATGTTCCAGAAAAGAGTGCTCATAGATGAAACGTATTCTGATTATTGGCAACTCTGGATCGGGCAAGAGCTGGTTGGCGGCGCAGCTGGCTGAGCGGTTAACTATCCGCGAGGTCAATCTGGACCCCATTGTCTGGCAGCCGGGCGGCTTTAACCAAAAACGGCCCCAGCATGAGATTGATCATGCCATTCAAACACTTGCTCAAGAGCCATCATGGGTGGTCGAAGGGGTATTTGGTGCCCTAGCCGAGCAACTGCTTGATGCCGCTGATACCCTGCTCTTTCTGGATCTCGACTGGTCGGTATGCCGTGATTCACTGCTATCGCGCGGATCACAAAGTGCCAGGCAACGGGATGCCGTAGCAGCCGAAGAGAGCTTTCAACAACTGCTGGTGTGGGCATCGGAATATGGGCAGCGATCCGGTAAAAGCTCCCGCCAATTCCATCGCGAGCTGTTTGATCGATTCCCAAACGACAAGCACCATTTCACGACTCGCACAGAGGTAAATAGCTATCTCACGCAACTGACCACTCATAGCTAACGGGGTAGAGGATGACGCAACAGGAGTTGGCGAAAATGGGGGGCGCTTCGGTAAATATCCAGCTGCTGGATGGCAAGCCCTGTATCAGAAAAAGCTGCGCATCGCCTGTCGAGCGCCATTTCTACCAACGCGCCGCACTGCATTTGAGCGGGCTCAACACTCCTTCCCTGCTCAAGGTCGAAGGGGAGACCCTGTTCCTTGAGCAGATCCCTCATCCGGTCACGCTCACGCAGCTGCACCACAACGAACAGACCTTTGCTCAGCTGGCCTGCCTGCATAACGCCAACTATCAGCCCGACTTTGCGGTGAAAACTCACGGCTGGTCGCTCGCCGACACCAACGAGGCGCTCTCTGTACTCTGCCTGCCGGAAGCGGTAAACGAGAAGATCCGCCATATCCAGCAAGTCGGCCACGAACTATTCGAGGAGTCATGCCTGATTTCGGGAGACAGCAATGAGGGCAACTGGGGCACCCGCAACAATGGTGAGCTGGTGTTGTTTGACTGGGAGCGATTTGGTTATGGCAGTCCGGCCATCGATCTGGCCCCGCTGGTGCCGCGGATGGGTTCGCTGGCTGAATATGAAACCATCATTGAACGCTATCTGTGCCACAGTTCGCTGCTCTCTGGCGACCGGTTGCTGCGCCATCTCGTCATGGCCAAGTGCTGGCTGATTATTGAAGTCACCAATCTGCTGACCAGAAGGGAGAAGCCGCAGGCACAGCAATATCTGGAGTGGTATCGGCAACAAGTTCCCAACTGGCTGGAGTCGGTGGCGCATATTGTGTAGTCCGTAGGTTCGAATAGCGGAGCGTATTCGGACGTTCGCGTTATAACCTATCTCTTTTCAGCCATCCCTCTCTTGCCACCACACTTTCTTCCCAAACAACGCCCCTCTGCGCTCGCCCAGCCAATGCGATTGGCCTCCGCCATCAGGCGCATAAAAATCCTAATCCGCCCGACGAAACTGCGACTTTTTGTGAGAAAGGTCACATCTTATAACGCCTTAAAACCACATATAAATCCAGACCCCGCTGGTGATTAATTTATTGACATGATGCATTACAAACCTGGTTACGAGACCAGCCACAATCCATTTATTTGTTTTTAAAGACAAAATTAGCAATAACCTGAAAATGGTGAGTCCTGCCTGAAAACGGGATCTTCATCACATCGCGTTTTACTGCGCACAAAAATCCAGTGATTAGCACATTTGTCCGATAGGGAGGGGGCGAGCGAGCCACGATAATGAACAGGTCATTTTTATCCAGTACGTCGATACGTACTCACGCATAGCTTCCGTCACCGGAAGCGGGGAGAGCGCCATGATCACCACCTTGATCAATGAACATCTGATCAACCTCGATTTGAAAGCGACGCGTAAGGAAGAGGTCTTCACCGAAATGGCCCGCCTGCTGGCGTCGCAAGGCAAAGTCAGCAACGAGCAGGCCTTTATCAAGGATCTGTGGGCCCGCGAAGAGCTGGGTAACACCGGCTTTGAAGAGGGCGTGGCCCTGCCCCACGCCAAGAGTGCGGCGGTGTGCAATCCGGCGGTCGCCATCGGCATCAGCCGCAACGGCATCGAGTACGGCGCCGAAGATGGCAAGCCGTCCCACATTTTCTTTATGATCGCCTCCCCCGATGGCGGCGCCAACCACCATATCGAGGTGCTGGCCGAGCTCTCCGGCAAGCTGATCGAAGAGGGCTTTATCGCCAAGCTGCTGGCGGCCAACACCCCGGCCGATGCGCTGGCGCTGCTGCTGGCCAAGAAAGAGGAGAAGAGCGCGGCTCCGACCACCAGCAAGGGCTTTATCATCGGTGTCACCGGCTGCCCGGCCGGTATCGCCCACACCTATCTGGCGGCCGAGTCGCTGGAGCGCGCCGCCAAGGAGCTGGGTTATGAGGTGAAGGTGGAGACCAACGGCTCCATCGGCGTCAAGAACAGCCCGACCGCAGACGAGATTGCCCGCGCCGCCGCCATCGTGGTGGCCTGTGACAAGCAGGTGGACATGGCCCGTTTTGCCGGCAAGCCCCTCATCAAGACCGGCGTAAAAGCCCCCATCAAGGATGGCAAGGGTCTGATCGAGCAGGCCCTGAAAGCCCCCGCCTATGTGGCGGACAAGGATGAGAAGAAGGGTGACGAGAAGCGCGCCAGCGGCGGCAGCTCGGATCTCTACCGCTACCTGATGAACGGCGTATCGCACATGATCCCGTTCGTGGTGACCGGTGGTCTGCTTATCGCCCTGTCACTGGCCATCGGCGGCAACCCGACCCCGAGCGGCATGCAGATCCCGGAAGGGAGCATGTGGAACCAGATCCTCAACGTGGGCGTGGCCGCCTTCACCCTGATGATCCCCATTCTGGCCGGCTATATCGCCTACGCCATCGGTGACCGTCCGGCGCTGGCACCGGGCTTTATCGGTGGCTGGATCGCCAACAACGGCAGTTTCTACGGCGCTGACGCAGGTACCGGCTTTATCGGTGCCATCATCGCGGGCCTCCTGGTCGGCTATCTGGTGCGCTGGATTGCCACCCGCCAGTACCACAAGATGGTGCAACCGCTGGTGCCGATCCTGATCGCCCCCATCGTCGGGTCGCTCTTTATCGCTGCGGTATTCATCTTCATCATCGGCGCCCCGATTGCCGACATGATGACCGGCCTCAACGCCATGCTGCTCTCCATGAGCGGTGGCAGTCTGGTGCTGCTGGGTATCGTGCTGGGTGGTATGGCCGGCTTTGATATGGGTGGCCCGGTCAACAAGGTGGCCTTCCTCTTCTCGGTGGGCATGATTGCCTCCGGTCAGACCCAGTTTATGGGTGCCATGGCCTGCGCCATCCCGGCCGCGCCCCTTGGCATGTCGCTGGCGACCGTGCTCGGTCGCAAGCTGGGAATCTTCGATGCCTCTGAAATCGAAGCGGGCAAAGCCGCCGGTGCCATGGGTCTGGTGGGGATCTCCGAAGGGGCGATTCCGTTCGCTGCCCGTGATCCGCTGGCCGTTATCCCGGCCAACATTCTGGGCAGCATGACCGCCGCTGTGATGGCCTTCCTGTTTGGCATCACCAACAGCGTCGCCCACGGTGGCCCCATCGTGGCCCTGCTGGGTGCGGTCAACAAGCCGCTGCTGGCCCTGCTCTGCATGATCTGCGGTGCCATCGTCACCGGCGTGGTCGCGGTTGCCCTGAAAAAACTGCGGGTCAAAAAGAGTGATGAGATAACTCTGGCCAAGGCGGCCTGAGGCCTCCATCGCCATGTCGGCTCGTAGAGCATAAAAAGAGGCCACCCCACGGGGTGGCCTCTTGTTTTTTGGGATGGCTGACGAGCCGTATTTCCCAAAATCGCCCCCCGAGAAATAGTGGCCGATAAGCACTCTTCCCTCATCTCTCCCTTCACCTCTCTCCTTGCCTTTCCCTGGCTCCCTTCTGGCCTCTCCCCTCCTCAGCCCAGCACTCACACAGAGCGCCAAACTGGCTGAAATGGCAGCAATCCGGCGTCAGCGGTGTGATGTTTCTCACGCTTTGTCCGCGAAAGCGCAAAAACTAGGAAAATTTCCTATCCCCACTAGGGATGGCTCTCAAGCCATTTTTTGCCCCTCTTATTAGAGTCACCCCACCTGATGTCGTGACCCGCACCGCGACGGGCAATGTGCCCCGTCATCCCGTGCCGGGCCCGGGTTTATATGGATGGAGCGTCGAGCGCAGCAACGGCTGACAGCCCCGACGTTCCGTTCTCCCTTCCGTGGCGTGACCTCGAACAACCTATCTACAAATGAGGGGCGCGGCGGAAATACCGTCTATCTCGCAGAGGATGAACGAAGATGTTGAAATTGCTCCAACAGGTCCGGGTCCCCACCCTGGACCTGCCGGTCGAAGCCCGGCGCAAGCTCTGGTTCAAGCCGTTTATGCAATCTTATCTGGTTGTATTTATTGGCTATTTGACCATGTATCTGATCCGCAAGAACTTCAACATTGCGCAAAATGACATGATCCAGGAGTACGGTCTCTCCATGACCGAGCTTGGCATGATCGGCCTTGGCTTCTCCATCACCTACGGGGTAGGCAAGACCATCGTCTCCTACTATGCCGATGGCAAGAACACCAAGCAGTTCCTGCCGCTGATGCTGATCCTCTCCGCGCTGTGCATGCTGGGCTTCAGTGCCAGCATGGGCGGCACCGGTTTCAGCCTCTACTTCATGATCTTCTTCTATGCCCTGAGCGGTTTCTTCCAGAGCTGTGGCGGTTCGTGCAGCTACTCCACCATCACCAAGTGGACCCCTCGCAACAAGCGCGGCACCTATCTGGGCATGTGGAACCTCTCTCACAACGTGGGCGGTGCTGGTGCGGCCGGTGTGGCGCTGTTCGGTGCCAACTACCTGTTCGATGGCAACGTGCTCGGCATGTTTATCTTCCCCTCCATCATCGCGCTGATCGTCGGTTTTATCGGCCTGCGCTTTGGTAGCGATTCGCCGGAAGCCTATGGCCTTGGCAAGGTGGAAGAGCTGTTTGACGAAGTGGCGAGCGAAGAGGATATCGCCACCGAAGAGCAGAAGCTGACCAAGTGGCAGATCTTCGTGAAGTATGTGCTGCTCAACAAGGTGATCTGGCTGCTCTGCTTTGCCAACATCTTCCTCTACGTGGTGCGTATCGGTATCGACCAGTGGTCTACCGTCTATGCCCACCAGGAGCTGGGCTTCTCCAAAGACGTGGCTATTCAGGGCTTTACCTTCTTCGAAGTGGGCGCACTGGTCGGCACCCTGATGTGGGGTTACCTCTCCGATCTGGCCAATGGTCGTCGTGGTCTGGTGGCTTGCGTGGCGCTGGCGCTGATCATCGCCACCTTGGGTCTCTACCAGCATGCGACCACCCAGTTTATGTTCCTGGGCTCCCTGTTCACCCTGGGCTTCCTGGTGTTTGGTCCGCAGTTGCTGATCGGCGTGGCCGCCGTGGGCTTCGTCCCCAAGCAGGGCATCAGCGTGGCCGATGGCGTCAAGGGCACCTTCGCTTACCTCATCGGTGACAGCTTCGCCAAACTGGGTCTGGGCATGATTGCCGATGGCACCCCCATCTTCGGCCTGACCGGTTGGACCGGCACCTTCGCGGCGCTGGATATCGCAGCTGCCGCCTGTCTGGTGCTGATGGGTTGTGTCGCTGTCGCCGAAGAGCGCAAGATCCGCCGCATCAAGCGCGAACTGAAAGCCGCCGAGCTGGCTGCCCAGACCGCCTGATAGCCATAACAACAGACGCAGATTGTTCAGGGCCACCCACAGGGGTGGCCCTTGTTGTTTGGGGCAACCCCACTCCCGGCTGGCTCATATCAGCCTGCACTGCCGTTCAAGGGACGGGCATATCCCCATCAAGATCCCACTTTTCATATGGACTTTTGGTAAAAGCCCCCCGCTGGCGCTATCTTGTTGCTCCCCCTTGTCAGCATCACAGAGAGCAGATGAAGATCGTCGCCGTCACCGCTTGCCCGACCGGTATTGCCCATACCTATATGGCTGCCGATGCCCTGCAAAAAGCCGCCACTGGGCTGGGACTCAAGATCAAGGTCGAGACTCAGGGCGCCATGGGCATGGAGAACATGCTGACCGCCCGCGATATTGCCAGCGCCGACCTGGTGTTGATTGCCTCCGATATCGAGATTGAGCAGAAAGAGCGCTTCCTCGGCTGCACCATCCATCAGGTGAAACTGGAAACCGTGCTGCTGGATGCCAACGCCGTACTCAAGGCCCTGCCGATCCCGGCCTGATGCTGACCCGCGAAATTACCTTCTACTGCCAGCAGGGGTTGAGCATCACCCAGGCCAAGCAGTTGAACCGGCTGGCGGGGATGTTCAAATCCACCATCCGCTGCGCCAACCTCACCCGGCGCCAGACCGTTGCGGCCAGCAACCAGCTCTCCCTGCTCACCCTCGCCACCCAGCCCGGCGATCTCTGCCAGTTGCAGATTGAAGGGTGCGATGCCGAGCTCGCCCACATGGCCTTCACCTGCTGGTGCGGGGAACTGGGTCAACCGCTGGTGCGCCCGTGCACCGCCGCACTGGCGGAGTTGCGACTGGCCAACGCCCTGCCCGACTACCATTTTGCCCTGCGCCAGCTGGCCCACAGCCACGAACCGCTGACCAAAGCCGAAGCGCTCGAGCATCTGATCGATCTGCTGCCCACCGAGCTGATCACCGACCGCGCCACACTGACCGCCGCAGTGGAGCGGCGCGAGCAGGTCTCGGCCACCATCATCCGCCCCGGCCTTGCCATGCCCCATGTATTGAGCGAAGGGATCAGCCAGCCAACGCTGGCCCTGCTTAGCTGCAAGGAGCCCATCGAGTGGGGATCTCAAATCGGACCGGTGCAAACCATTATTCTGCTGGCTGTGCCGGTTGGTAGCGGACGGGAAACCCTGCGCCCCCTCACCCGACTGGCGCAGGCGATGATCGACGATGTGGTCAGCCACGCCCTGCTGTTGGCGGGCTCGGCCCCCGCCCGTCAGGCTATCGTGATCGAGAGCCTGCTGAGCTAGGCAAATTGGCTCTGGGCACTGCTTGTTGTGACGCCACAGCCATTCATCCTGCCCTCAGCACCCTGTGGTACACTCGCTGCCATCGTCTGTCTGAAGTGTGTATCCGATGAAATCTCCCCGCTCCCGTCTCTCTGTCAGCCGCGCGCCGCGCGATAACGCCCCGCGCACGGCGGCCAAACCAGCCGCACCCCGCCATGCATCCCCCCGCAAACCGGAGCTGGCCCCAGAGGATCGCAAATTGCTCCTGCTGAACAAGCCCTATATGGTGCTCTGCCAGTTCACCGACGAGGCGGGCCGCGAGACTCTCAAGGATTACATCAAAGAGCCCGGCATCTATGCCGCAGGGCGGCTCGATCGCGACAGCGAGGGGCTGCTGCTGCTCACCAACGATGGCAAGCTGCAGGCGCGCCTCACCCAGCCGGGGGAGAAGACCCCCAAGACCTACTGGGTGCAGGTAGAAGGCATCCCGAGCGAAGAGAAACTGGCCGCCCTGCGCGCCGGCGTGGAGCTCAACGACGGCATGACCCTGCCCGCCGGAGCGCGCATCATGGATGAACCTGCGGTGTGGCCGCGCAATCCGCCCATTCGCGAGCGCAAAGAGATCCCCACTAGCTGGCTGGAGATCAAGATTATCGAGGGACGCAACCGCCAGGTACGGCGAATGACCGCCCATATCGGCCACCCCACCCTGCGCCTTATTCGCTACGCCATCGGTGACTGGACCTTGGATGGACTGGCCCCCGGCGAGAGCCGCAGCCTGCCCGCCTCCGAGCTGGCGCCGCTCTCCACCGGCCGCCCGCGTCCCTCCTCATCCCGTTCAGGCGCTCATACCGCCAAACCGGCCAAACCGGCAGGGGAGGCGCCACGGCGGGCTAGCCAACCGAGACGGGACGAGCGTCCCCGCAGCACTCACCCAACTGAGCGCGCAGCCACGAACCCGACTGGCGGCAAACCCCGCAGCAGTGGTCGAGGAACGGCACGCAGACCCGCCCGTGCGGGCAATCCCAATAGCAACGACAAGGAGTCATGATGAGCAATCAGGCAGAGCAATCGGCCACCAGCCACGCCCGCATGGAGGCGCGCCTGACGGTCGCCGCCCTGGTGCAGTGGCAGGGGCGCTTTCTGGTGGTGGAAGAGGAGATAAAAGGCCAGCGCCGTTTCAACCAACCCGCCGGCCATGTGGAGCCGGGGGAAAACCTGCTTGAAGCGGCCTGTCGTGAGCTGAAAGAGGAGACGGGTCTGACCGCCACGCCGACCGCCTGGCTTGGTACCTATCTGTTCAAACCGGCCGACAGCGAAGCCACCTATGTGCGCACCGCCATCATCTTCGACCTTGAAAAAGCGCCGGGTCAGCACCATCCAGAGGATCCTGACGGCGATGTGCTGGCTTGCCACTGGCTTACGCTGGAAGAAATTGCGGAATGCAAACCGGCCCTGCGCAGCCCCTTGGTGTGGCAGTGCATTCAGGATTATCTGACAGGGACACGGCTGCCACTGTCGGCACTCAAGGCCTTTATTTGAGGCCATTTGATACTCTTTTACGGCCACGCTGGCCAATAACAGAAAAACGATTTCCTGCTATCAGACTCCTGATGGGAACTGCGGCATGGATATGTGACCGGGGGCGCAAAACTCTGGTAGAATACGCCCCGTTTAAACGAACTGGTAACTTCGACTAATGACAGACAACAGCCAAATCAAGGTGATCGTCGGCATGTCCGGCGGCGTGGATTCTTCCGTCTCGGCCTACCTGCTCCAGCAGCAGGGCTATCAGGTCGAAGGCTTGTTCATGAAGAACTGGGAAGAAGACGACACGGACGAGTACTGCTCTGCCGCCCAGGATTTGGCTGATGCCAAGGCCGTCTGCGACAAGCTGGGGATGAAACTCCACACTATCAACTTCGCGGCCGAGTACTGGGACAATGTGTTCGAGCACTTCCTCGAAGAGTACAAGGCTGGCCGCACGCCAAACCCCGATATCCTTTGCAACAAGGAGATCAAGTTCAAGGCGTTCCTCGAATTTGCCGCCGAAGAGCTGGGTGCCACCTACATCGCCACCGGCCACTATGTGCGCCGTGACGACAGCACCGGCCGCCCGCGCCTGCTGCGCGGTCTCGATACCAACAAGGATCAGAGCTACTTCCTCTATACCCTGAGCGAGAAGCAAGTGGGTCAGAGCCTGTTCCCGGTTGGCGATCTGGAGAAGCCCGAGGTGCGCCGCATCGCCGAGCAGCTGGATCTCATCACCGCCAAGAAGAAAGACTCCACCGGTATCTGCTTTATCGGCGAGCGCAAGTTCAAGGACTTCCTGGCCAAGTTCCTGCCCGCCCAGCCCGGTAACATCGAGACCGTGGATGGCAAGGTGATCGGCGAGCATCAGGGGCTGATGTATCACACCCTGGGCCAGCGCAAGGGGCTCGGTATCGGTGGTCGCAAAGATGCCACCGAAGAGGCCTGGTATGTGGTCGACAAAGAGGTCGAGCGCAACGTGCTGGTGGTGGCGCAGGGCGAACATCCCCGCCTCTACTCCGATGGTTTGATTGCCAGCCAGTTGCACTGGGTGGATCGCACTCCCATTCGCGAGCCGCGTCGCTGCACCGTCAAGACCCGCTATCGTCAGCAGGATATCCCCTGCCTGATCCAGCCCATCGACGACGAGACCATCCGGGTCATCTTCGACGAGAAACAGGCTGCGGTGACCCCGGGCCAATCCGCCGTCTTCTACGACGGGGAAGTGTGTCTGGGCGGTGGCATCATCGAACAACGTTTCAGCCATCCGGTTTGAATCCTTAACAGAAGGCAGCAGACGTGAGCGATAAATTCCAAGACAGAACCATGGCCTTTGCCGGCATCTGCCAGGCCGCGTATCTGGTGCAGAAGGTGGCCCGAGACGGCAGCTGTGACGAGGCCGCCCTGCGCGAGAGCCTCTCCAGCATTCTGGTGACCAACCCGAGCCAGCCGCTCGAGGTGTTCAACAACACCCATCTGGCCATTCGCGACGGCTACCGTGCGCTGGTCGAGCAGCTGGGTGCCGACGGCAGCCAGAAGAATGCCGAGCTGACCCGCTACGTGGTAAGCCTGATTGCACTGGAGCGCAAGCTGGCCAAGCGCAAGGACATTCTCAACATGCTGGGTGAGCGGATCAGCCAGATTGGCCGCCAGCAACAGCACTTCGATCTGCTCGACGAGCAGATTTTGGCCAACATGGCGAGCATCTACAGCGATCTTATCAGCCCCATCGGGCCGCGCATTCAGGTGGCGGGTACCCCGCTGTTCCTGCAGCAGCCGCTGGTGCAGCACAAGGTGCGCGCCCTGCTGCTGGCGGGCATTCGTGCCTGCGTGCTGTGGCGCCAGCTCGGTGGCAGCCGGACCCAGATCATCTTCGCTCGCAAGAAGATGGTGGAGCTGGCCAAGCGTTACTAATCATTGGCTTGCGCGCAGGCAGAGGGAGGACAAGGTGAACAGCCGCACATCAGCCTTGATACACCCCGACCGGCGTGCAAGTGAATACGGATCCCCCACACAAATCATCAGGAGTTCACCCCATGGAGCTGTCCGCGCTGACTGCTGTTTCCCCGATTGACGGTCGTTATGGCGACAAGGCCGATGCCCTGCGCCCTATCTTCTCCGAATTCGGCCTGCTGCGTTTTCGCGTCGAAGTCGAGGTGCGCTGGTTGCAAAAACTGGCCAGCCACGCCGGGATCCCGGAAGTCCCTGCCCTGAGCGCGGCCGCCAACGCCCTGCTCGACGGCATCGTCAGCAACTTCAACGAGAGTGACGCCGCCCGTATCAAACAGATCGAGCGCACCACCAACCATGATGTGAAAGCGGTGGAGTACTTCCTCAAAGAGAAAGTCGAAGTGAACCCGGAGCTGGCGGCTGTCAGCGAGTTCATCCACTTCGCCTGCACCTCGGAAGACATCAACAACAACTCCCACGGTCTGATGCTGAAAACCGCTCGCGAAGAGGTCATCAAGCCTTATTGCGAAAAGCTGATCAGCGAGATCAAGCGTCTGGCCCACGAGTACCGTGACATGCCGCTGCTCTCCCGTACCCACGGTCAGCCTGCCACCCCGAGCACCATGGGCAAGGAGATGGCCAACGTCGCCTACCGTCTTGAGCGTCAGTTCAAGCAGATCATGGCGGTGGAGATCCTCGGCAAGATCAACGGCGCAGTCGGCAACTACAACGCCCACATCAGCGCCTATCCGGAAGTGGACTGGCACCAGTTCTCCGAGGAGTTCGTTACCTCCCTGGGTCTGACCTGGAACCCCTACACCACCCAGATCGAGCCGCATGACTATATCGCCGAGCTGTTCGACGCCATGGCCCGCTTCAACACCATCCTGATCGACCTCGACCGCGATGTGTGGGGTTACATCTCCCTGGGCCACTTCAAGCAGCGCACCATCGCGGGTGAAATCGGCTCCTCCACCATGCCGCACAAGGTCAACCCCATCGACTTCGAGAACTCCGAAGGCAATCTGGGTCTGGCCAACGCCGTGTTCCAGCATCTGGCGAGCAAGCTGCCCATCTCCCGCTGGCAGCGTGATCTGACCGACTCGACCGTACTGCGCAACCTGGGTGTGGCGGTGGGTTACTCCCTGATTGCCTATCAGGCGACCCTCAAAGGCATCTCCAAGCTGGAAGCCAACGACGCCGCCATGGCCGCCGATCTGGATGCCAACTGGGAAGTGCTGGCCGAGCCGATCCAGACCGTAATGCGCCGCTACGGTATCGAGAAGCCCTACGAGAAGCTCAAGGAGCTGACCCGTGGCCGCCGCGTCGATGCCGAAGGGATGCGCACCTTTATCGACACCCTGGAGCTGCCGGAAGCGGTCAAGGTTGAGCTGAAGAAGCTGACCCCGGCCAACTACATCGGTGACGCCCAGCGTCTGGTTGATCTGCTGAAGTAAGCCAACCGGTTGTGACGAAGGGGCCCTGTGCACGATACGCCACAGGGCCCCTGTTATTTTCCCTGCCACGGCAGGATCCCGAGTGGCTTTTCCCAAGCCTCCCTTGGGCAAAACCTCTTTGCGAGACACGAGAAACAGCATGTACGAACTCAATCTGGATATCGCTCACTTCCTCGAGCACTACTGGCAGAAGCGCCCGCTCCTTATCAAGGGTGGCTTCACCGACTTTCAGGATCCCATCAGCCCGGATGAGCTGGCGGGTCTGGCCATGGAAGAGGTGGTAGAGTCGCGCCTCGTCACCCGTTTCGACGGCAAGTGGGATGCGGCCCACGGTCCTTTCGAATCCTATGACCATCTGGGCGAAGAGAACTGGACCATTCTGGTACAGGCTTGCAACCACTGGGCTCCCGAGGTGAACGAGCTGGCGGTGCCGTTCCAGTTCATTCCGGGCTGGCGCTTTGACGATGTGATGGTGAGCTTCTCCACCCCCCATGCGGGTGTCGGCCCCCACATCGACAACTACGATGTGTTTATCACCCAGGGTCTGGGCAAACGCCACTGGCGGGTTGGCGATGCCAAGCCGCTCAACGAGTTCGCCGCCCACGCCGCCCTGCTGCACTGCGAGCCGTTCGAGGCGATCATCGACGTCATCATGGAGCCGGGTGACATCCTCTACATTCCGCCCGGATTCCCCCACGAAGGCTACGCCATCGAGCCCTCCATGAACTTCTCGGTGGGTTTCCGCGCACCGGATGCCAAGGCGCTTATCTCCTCCTTTGCCGATCACCTGATCGACAACGAAGTGCGTACCGAACGTTACGGCGATGCCGACCTCAAGCCCCGTGCCCGCCACGGCGAGATCCAGCCCCACGAGCTGCACCGTCTGCGCGAGCTGATGCAGCAGGCACTCGATGACGAGACCCTGTTCAAGGAGTGGTTCGGCACCATGATCTCCGAGGCCAAGCACGATCTGGACGTCAATCCGGTCGAGCCGGACTATAGCGCCGAGGAGGTAGCCGACCTGCTGACCCAGGGCGAGCCAGCCATCAAGGTGCCGGGTCTGCGCACCGTCTGGTTTAGCGGCGGGAGCCAGCAGTGCTTCATCGACGGCGAAGCCTGGACTCTGCAGAGCGAAGACGCGGCAGCCATTTCCCTGTTGTGTGACAAGGACATCATCACTCAGGCCGACATGGTGGAGCTGGCCGATCAGGCCGGTTTCCTGCAACTGCTGACCCGTCTGGTCAACCGTGGTTACTGGTTCTTCAACTGATCCGGCGGTAAACGAAGGATAAAAAGGCGCCTTATGGCGCCTTTTTTGTCACTCAGATGCGGTTCAATTAACAATCGATGCGCGAAGCTGAACCTACTCTTGATGAACCGACAAGTGGTGATTTATTGAACTAAGATCGATGGGTATCATGCGTCCGTCCCTGTTCAAAAGAGAAGCGCCACCATGCAAATCACCTCCCGGCCCATGCCGCTGCCTGATTACGGCAAATACCCCTCCTCTCCCGCTGTCACACCCGAGCAGGTCAGTCAGGCCCGTAACGAAGCACTGACCAAGAAGGATGAAGTGCAGGCACAGAGCGAAGAGAAAGCAACGGCTCGCAGAACCATGGCGGTCTCTTATACGGCTAACCAGCAAGATAAAGCCGTGGTGGCGCGCTACCTGGAGGCCAGCGGTCAGGAGAGCGACAGCAAGTCGGGCCCGAACATGGCTGATATGTATCAGGCTGCTAATCGCTACCAGCGCCAGCAGAATCTGAGTGACTACATGCAATTCCAGCAGAGCCCGCTCGCCCAGCAGATGGGGGACATGGTGGGTGAAGATAATCGCAAGGGTATCCAGCTCGATATCATTGCCTGAGCCAATTTGCTCGAATAAGCCCGGCAGGGACCAATACAAGATGAAAAAGCCCTCGATGAGGGCTTTTTCGTTATGGCTTGTCGCTGCGACGTCTCGCTATAAATGGGACGCTTCTGCCTGCGCATCCGGCAACTCGTCGGGGAGTTCATCAAACAGGGGGTGATAGAGCACCTCACCCTGCACACCCGCAAAACCGCGCTCCTGTAGCTCCATTGCCATAAAGCAGTCGGCAGGCACCTCATAGATGCAGTGGAGGCCAAACTCGCTGGCCGGGCGGAAACCGAAACGGCTGTAATAGGCCGGATCCCCGAGTACAACTACCCCTTTCCAGTCCATCTCGAGCGCCGTATCAAGCCCTTCACGGATGAGATCAGAGCCAATCCCCTGACCTTGCCAGTCGGGATGAACCGCGACCGGCGCCAGACCGAGCCAGGGCCCTTCCATGCCGTTAATGGTGATCGGGCTTAGCATCAGGTGCCCCATGAACTCGTACTCTTCCTCTTCGACCATGGTCACCACGGCAGCGCCACATTCGCGCAGGCGGTTGACCAGTTCGGCCTCATCGGAACGACCGAAGGCGGCACTCAGCAGCTCATAAACCGGCAGCATGTCACCGGGGCGCTCGGTTCTCAACATCTGGTATTACTCCTCGTACAGCAGAGCAGGCATTATTCCACACAACGGCTGGTCATTCTGAGTACCTTTGTCCAAAAATGGGAGGGTGCACTCAGGAAAACGAGCGGCAAACTGCTGCTGCAAGGCGGTTAGCGTAGCCGGGGTGGCCCTGTTCATCGCCTCGCGGTAGGCCAGCCAGAGGGTGGGAGCCTCCCGCGCCAACCGCTCAAAAGTCAGTTCGGGCGTTTGATGCCAACAACCATCCAGCTCATCGACCAGCTCCGGCAGCTCCACCAGCAGCCGTAACTGCTGATAGCGTATCTGCGACGAGTCACCGTTGCCACCCAGCGCCTGCGCCATCAATTGGTTGAACCAGTGGAGCCGTGATGCGCGCTCCTCGCGGCTAAGCAGCTCGGGCCCTTGACGCTGCAGCGCGGCCAGTTGCAGCAACCACGCCAGCCCCTGTTCATCCCTGTCTTTCAGCAAGACGCCGCCAAGATGGGACAACTGCTCCGGTTCGGCCTGCTCCAGCAGTTCGACGGGGTAACAGTGCAGCTCCAGAGACCTCTCAAGATGCGGCGGGCAGCGAATAGAGCAGGACTCCTCCCCCGCGCCCCTCTCATCCACAAAGAGCAAGATGGCCAGCTTGCCGTTGGCACTCTGCCGATCCAACGTTACAGGATCCCACAGGATCACCACGGCGATCCGCTCATCAGCAAGCCAATGGGAAATTTCCTCGGGCAAGGGATTGGGTAAGGAGGGAGCGCGATCCAGCCGCCAGTAGCTCACCTCGCACGGCTGGCGACCACTGATATGGCGCCGCCCGCGATAGTGCATGCCCACTTTTGCCATCACCCGGCCGGAGGCAAGATTGTCTGGCATATGGCGAGCCGTCAGCGCTGGCAGTTGCAGTTGGTCAAGGGCGAACGCTTTGACCAAGCTTGCTGCCCGGGTCGCCAGACCGCGATTCTGCCAGGGTACGCCAACCCACCAAGCGAGCTCGCCATTCCAGTGCAGGGAGATCACCCCAAGCAACGCCGCACCTTGCGCCTCTGGTAAGGTGATGGCCCAGCTCCAGCCAAGGCCAAGCGCCGCTTTGCGCCAGCTGAGCACCAGCCAGTCGCGGGCCCCCTCCGGCGGATAGGGGTGAGGAATATTGAGGGTGTAGCGGGCCAGCGCCTCATCGCTGCAATAGCGCACTATCTCGTGCTCATCGGTGGCCTGCAGTGGTCGCAACACAACACCTGATAGCGAATGCCCCTCAGCCAGGGTCGGCACCGTCACGCGGCGCGCCAGCAGGCGATTGAGCACGGCGCCCAAATCGGCCTCGGGGGTAAGCGGCAGATCGGCCCCCACAGGGCCAAGGGTAAGCAGCCCCTGCTCTCTGGCGAGGGTCAGTAGCGAGGTGGAGGCACTGATCAGGATCTGGCGGCTGGGATCAACATGAAAATCCGCCAGCAGATCCCCATCGAGCCAAGCAGCCAGCAGGGCCCCCGGGCAGAGCACCCCGTCAGGAGGACTGCTCGCCCAGGGAGCATCGGTTTGATCGAGGACGGCGGCCGCCTCTTTGCCCAGTAGCAGCTGCCAGCGATGACCCTGCTGCTGCCAGTGCGGCAACAGCGCAGCCCACTGCGGTTGCCACAGACTGGCCTCGATCAGCAGTTCCATCAGCTGGCCTGACAGGCCGCTGGCAGCGTCAGGTGACGGGGATGGGCTTCGATACGGGCGATCCAGCGACGGATAGCGGGCCACCCCTGCAGGGAGAAAATCCCCTCCTCTGCTACATGGGTGTAGGCATAGAGGGCGATATCGGCGATGGTCGGCCCATCACCACAGAGATAGGGGCTCTGTTTCAGCTGCTGCTCCATTACCGCCAGCGCCTTCTCGCCGCCAGCTTTCAGCCCGTCGAGACGCGCCTCCTGCGACTCGGGGCGGCCGAGATAGTGAACAATAAAGCGGGCCACCGCGATATAGGGCTCATGGCTGTATTGCTCAAAGAACATCCATTTGAGCACCTCGGCCTGCTGGCGCGGATCGGTTGGCCACAAGGCGCTGCCGTGCGCCAGATAGAAGAGGATGGCGTTGGATTCCGCCAGTGTATCGCCCTGGCCAATCTCCAGCACCGGGATCTTGCCGTTGGGGTTCATGGCCAAAAATGCGGGAGTACGGGTATCCCCCGCCTGAATATCGACCTCTACCCACTCAAGGGGCAGCTCCAGCCAGCGAGCCAGCAGCCACACCTTGTAACAGTTGCCGGAACGCAGATCACCATACAGACGCATACACACTCCTTGTGAAAACAGAATTGAACAGCGCGCTCAGGGTGCCAGACGCTCGATATGCCAGCCATCCCCGTCGCGGGTGTAGTAGAAGCGGTCGTGCAGCCGGTGCTCGCCCCCCTGCCAGAACTCCACCGTCTCGATCACCACCCGGAATCCGCCCCAGAAGCTCGGCAGCGGCACTTCGCCATTGGCAAACTTCTGCTTGAGCTCGAGGAACTTGGCCTCCAGCACGCCGCGGGCCGAGATGCGGGTCGACTGTTTGGAGACCCAGGCAGCGATCTGGCTGTCCTTGGGACGGCTGTGGAAATACTTCATCACCTCGAAAGTGCTCATCTTCTCCACTCGGCCGGTCACATGAACCTGTCTGTCCAGCGTGTGCCAGGGGAAGAGCAGGCTGATACGAGGATTGCCTTCCAGCTGCTGCGCCTTGCGGCTACCCATATTGGTGTAAAAGACCATCCCTAGGGCATCGTAGTGCTTGAGCAGCACAGTGCGCTGCCAAGGCTGACCATCGGCATCCACCGTCGCTACCACCATGGCGGTGGGATCGGTCAGTTTGGCCTCACAAGCCTGCGCCAACCACTTCTCGAACAGCGCCAGCGGCTCGGCCGGCAGATCGGCCCGGTGCAGCCCGCCACGGGAGTATTCACGGCGCAGATCAGCAACATCCATCATCTTGATTTTCCTTCAAATAAATAATGGTTCCACGACCATCAAGAGAGTGACGCAGGCATTGTGCGCTCGATAAAGCGACCTTGTAAACCATACAAAAAAAGCGAAGAGGCTAACGCCTCTTCGCTTGGTTTATCAATTTACCAAAGATGGGTAATCTCACCCTTGGGTTATCTGGTTTAGTAGCTCATGACCTCACGACGACGCATCAGCGCAGCGATACCAAGGCCCAACAGCGCGAACAGACCGGTCGAACCGCCGCCACCACCGCCGCCATTGCTTTCAGGCTGGGGAGCCGGTGTATCACTGCTCTTGGTCGCCAGTTTTGGCGTAATGGCATAGAAGATATTGTCGCTACAGGCCAGCTTGAGGCGAACAGCGCTGCCAGCATTGGCCGGAATGGTCACCTCATGGGCGCCATTGTTGTTCACGCCATTGACCAGCGGCTGCCAGCTCTTGCCTTCATCGTTGCTATAACTGATATCGACCCGCTGACAGTTGATGCGGCCACCGTCGGTTCCAGCTACTTGCCAATTCACTGTGGTCGGGCTACCAACCAGAATACGCTGGTCAGGGGCTGGCAATATCTTGAAGGTTTGTGAACCTGTATCGACCACCTCGACCGAGGTCTCATCATAGGCACCACCACCTTTGCCATCACGGGCGACCAGACGGAAGTTAAGGGTGCGCGGTACATTGACCCATGGTTCGCCCTTCTCTTCATCTTTTATTAGCTCAGGCTGTTGCAACATAAATCGTTCATATCCCCTTAGCTGAGTCGCTAAAGAAGGAAAGTGACGTTCAGGAGACGTTGTAGGCGCCACAAAACGATATAAGGGGCCATCGTTCAATTTCCCATAGTATATATCAGATGCACTCTCTGTCGCTCGACCAAGATCAACCTGTTCCCAGGTAAAGGTCATTCCATCTTCATCAGAACCAATCCCTGTGAGTGAAAATGCAGTTCTAACAGGAATAACTTTTGATTGCGATGCTGGTGAGATGTTCACATCAATATCTTGCTTGGTCATAGGCTCAACAGCACCACAATTATCTGGACGACTGGCTAGCATAGCAAGCATCTGCTCAATGGACTTGCTATGAAAATAACCAGTCGTTTTAGATTGCAGATTTTGTGACCCCATGCCAACTCTGCCCGGATAACCCATGATGGTCGCACCGCTACCAACCTCCCAAGCGGAATTAGCTACACGTCCGAGGATGTCGACATTAAAGATATGCTCGGCACCGAGCTGATGACCCACTTCATGCGCAAAGGTATCGACAAACACCGCATCAATCTCTGCGATTCCCGCCCCCGAGCTGCCATTACCGGCTCCACTCATTGCATTAGAACGCAAATTTCGACCAGGGGAGTTTTCCCCGCTATAACCCCGATTTGGAGCTGCGCATAGCGTTCCCATTGCCAGACCAGAATAATTGGTAGTCGTAAGCACGTGACCAATATCAAAATCGCCTAGTTTTTTAGTGAGATCTGTCTCTCTGTGAGCCATCAGCTGGACGAGCTCATTTCGATAAGCATCGTTTCTATCCATGATTGGCGTGGTGAGAGTTGCATCTGCATTGTCCCCATTAAAAAACAGGTCTGTAGATGCATCTTCAAAAATGACATTGTCATTGCCATCAGCCAAGATAAATTTTATACCGAGATCACGCTCATATATCTCATTGACTCGAGCCAGCAATGTTACAATAGATGACAAAGCGCCTACTTTACCATGAAATGAGGTGGTATACTCTCCAGTGGTAGATATCGCAATCCGATATATTTTTATTCCAGGAAAGTTATGATTTTGTGCTGCTTGCTTAGTTGCACTATCTAACAATGAGCGCTTTTTTTCACTTTCATGCTCACTTGTATTATTCTGCATCAGCTCTTCATGATGCCCATTTTTTCGCGGCTTTACATTTTTCTTGTAATAAACAGAATAAAGACCACTACGTTGAACATCAATAAACACCTGCTCCCCTTGGTGCATAAACATGCCATTAAAACCACGTGGGGAAATATCAAAACTACCAGTGTTATTTTCATTACCCACCTCATGGCCTTTAAAGGTCATGATATCCGGATACTTGGCGGCCAATGCAGGTGGCAATACCGACGAGGGTTGCACTTCAAATTGCACCATTCCACCATTGGGTAATGGCAAGGTAATCAGCGTATCGCCAGCACGCAGATTTTGAATAAACTCTTCATCGACCTTAAAGCTGGTATAGGCACTAGTTGTGACTGTATCAGCCGTCTGCCTATTGTGTGCTTCGACCATATGCCATGGGGATGCCAGCGCGATATTGGCTGACATTGCGATGACAACTGAGATTGCATTTATTGTGAACTTCATCATTATTAATCACCTGACTGAACAGCCGGCGAGAATAACGTGACACAAATCACAATTCAACTTTTTCAATAAGAGTTAAATGAATTTAATTTCATTTAAAATCATAAAGTTAGTGAGTTAAAGTTTATAAACAGCTCATTTTGTTAGCATTTTCAGCAGTTCTTTTTAATAGAGTTAAAACTCCAAAAAAGTATATGGGGCTCATATGTGAGTCATCGAATCACTCCCATGAGGCTATCACTATGTTTGGAATATTAGAGTTATAACTCCAATCATGCCGAATTACATGCCGTTGTTGAACAGCCACTACGGCCTTGAAATTGCCTCCGGCATGCACCTTTCCAGCATCTGTCGGTTATATCGGGTGGCATAGTCAATCCGCTGCTCAAACTCCGACTCCTTGCCCATCTCAATTACATCACCGAACCCTTTCAGATAACGGACTCCGCACCGGGTTATCGCTTCTGCTTGCAATGACTCCACAACCCCCGGGGCCATACCACCGCGCCCGCCGCGCACTATGAGCCGATAATCCTGAGCAGCAAGACTCTCATCTATTGCCTCGGTCAGTGATGCGGCCACAACAGGCACCACGCAGATATGCAGAAACAGCAAACTGACGACTAACCGTAATACCTGCGCCATCCAGCTATCCCTCCCATCAGGAGGATCACGATAAGATTCACTGCACCACCACCACCACCACCACCACCGCCGCCACCCGCATTGTTGTCGGTAATGACAGTTGCACTTTCCGTAGTGGCAGACGCATTACCTCTTATCCCATTGATAGAGAAAAAAATATTATTGCTACATGCCAGCTTCAGCCTGGCCGTGCTGGTCAACGGTGCAGGCAACACCACACTGGCCGACCCGTTATTGGCAAGCCCGCTTGCCAGCGTAGTCCAAGTAGAACCACCATTCTGTGTCAGTGCCAAATCCACGCTGGGACAATTGATAGGAGGCTGATCGGTCCCAGCAACATTCCATGTCACTAGCTGAGTGCTACCCGCCACCATGGCGCCGATCTGCGGAGCTGTGATGGCAAATGCCGCGCCAGTATTGATCACCTGAACCACCATTTCATCACTGCTCACCGCCCCCTGACCATCACGTACGGTAAGGCGGAACTGGAGATTGCGATTGGTCGCAGGCCACGCCTCTCCTTTGGCCAAGACACCCGATATCAGAGAGCTCATGGCGGGCAATGTTCTGCGGGGATCCGATGTCGGTGAAACAAAGCGAAACAGCGGGCGGGTTCCATCATCCACCATGGTTGCCACGCTGTAGGATGCATTGCCAAGATCAACCTGCTCCCAGGTGTAACTGAGGGAATGACCATCCAGATCCAGCGCACTACCGACAAGAGTGAAAGGCGTATTGGCGGGGATCACCCTATCGCCCCCCGCATCCACAACCGGCGCGTTATTGGCAAGCGCCAGGTCGGTACCGCAGGAGGGCAGAGAGGCCATCAGAGCCCGCATCTGCTCGATCGACTTGCTGTGAAAAAAAGGGGTGCTGTTAACCTGCAGATTCTCCTCACCACAGATCCCGGCATAGGCCATGATGGTCGAGCCACTGCCCGGTTCCCAGGCTGAGCTAGCCTTGCGACCTGTTGCACAACTGTCGACCATGCCATTGAAGGAGTGCTCGGCCCCCAGCTGGTGCCCCAATTCGTGAGCCACATAATCAATAAAGAACGCATCACCGATAGGCTGTGAGCCTCCGGTCATGCCCCGTGAACGGCTGAAAGGGTTGCATAAAGATCTCAGGGTCGCCACCCCGCCGCCTGATGTCGCCAGCAGATGGCCCAGATCAAAAGAAGGATTGAGCAACACCCCCTGTTGGGTCTGGTTGATGGCGATATCCTGGGTCGAGTTGGTGAAAGGATCCGTCGCAGGATCGGTGAAAATCACATTATCCGTATCAGCTGCAAGCTGAAACTCGGCCCCCACATCACGGCGATAGACTTCATTGACCCGATTAAGCAGTGTTGCAATGGCCGAGAGTGCTGCAACCTTGGTACCACCGTGATACTGGGTATATTCCCCGGTTGCCGAGATGGCGATGGTGTAGCGCTTGCGCAAATTGCCATCGACCAGCACAGCTCGCTCACGCTCGATACCATGAGGATCAATCACCTGATCCACATCCTGTCGCCGCCAGGCATCTTGCTGTTCATAAACGGCATAAGAGAAACCGTCCTGAAGCGGATCGACATAAAAGGTACGCCCCTGATGGGTAAACATACCGTGAAAACCATGTATGGTGACATCAAATCGGCCTTTATCCGCTACCCGATCGATAGCCTTCCCACTGTAAGTATTGATAGAAGGGTAGCGCTGGGCCAAAGGCTCCGGGAGCAAGGCATTGGGATGAACATCAAACTGCACCGTAGTGCCATCCGGCAATGGCAAGGTCAATACACTGGCGAGATGCCCGGGTTCAAAAGGCTTGTCAGGAACCACCACTCTGACCTTTTCAGCTCGCACATCATAGCTCCCTCCCCTTTCCAAGTTTTCATCCATGAAGGTCCACTGTGGTTCTGCTGCAACCTGAACAGACAAACTGGTGATAATCACCGCAATGCCATGCTTCATAGAGCCTCCATGCCCTACCTTGGTGACAACAAGTATGGTGCAGCCTCAATTGACAATCTGCGTGACAGACAGAAAAGAAAATTCGCACAAAATTTCTGTCACGCTGAAAAATCGTGCTACACCCGCACACCCCATCTCAGGCAAAACAGACTGATCCCATTCAACAACGGAAAAAGTGAAGGCGCCATTGGCGCCTTCACGGATAGATAGGGGGCTGAATATCCCCCCCCATTTGGATTGGTTCGTTGGCGTATTACTGCTTATCCGCGCCCGATGCTATCGGGCAATGAATCACCATACGCTGGTTATACTCGTTGGCGTAAGCGCTCAACTTGGCATGTATCTCTTGCTGACCGGGCCTTATCACATCGCCCAACCCGTCCAGATAACGCACACCACAGCGCCCCTTGGCCTCTGCCTGCTGCTCGGCTGCAATACCGGGGGCGAACTCTCCCCGCCCGGCTATCACTATCAGGCGGTAATCCTGCCTGGCGAGGTTTGCACTCAGCTCCTGTTCCAGCGTGCTGGCATCGGCCTGACAACCGCCGAGCATGACAAGCAGCAACAGAGGGACTCCCTTCATGTGCGCCTCCGTTGCCAGCCGAGCAGCGCCAGAGCCAGCGTCCACAATCCGAGCGCCCCGCCACCACCGCCGCCACCTGAAGTCGAGCCACCTTGCACCAGAGGCAATTTGAGGGGACTGATGGTAAAGAAGATATTGTCGCTGCATGCCACTTTCAGCCTGACGCTGCTGGTGAGATCGGCAGGCAACGTTACCGTTGCTGCGCCGTTATTGGGTTGTCCGGCGGCGAGCATTGTCCAGCTTACGCCCTCATCCTGGGTCACCGAGATGTCCACCTTGCTGCAACTGATCGGCGCCACAGTTGTGCCCGCCACATCCCATGCTACGGCCTGACTGGCCCCCGGAGTGAGAGTCACCCCGTAAAACGGGTTGGTGATGCGAAATGCCGCACCGGTATTGATCACTTGCACTTTCATGTCATCACTGGCAACGCCACCCTGACCATCACGCACCGTCAGTCTGAAATTGAGATCCCGATTGGTAGTCGGCCAGGCCTCTCCTTTGGCAAGCGTGCCGGAGAGCAGGGATGGCAAACTCGGCAGGATCCGCTCCGGCGATGCCGTGGGAGAGACAAAACGAAACAGCGGCCGGGAGCCATCGTCAATCATGGTGGCGGCACTGCTCGATTCAGTACCCAGATCGATCTGCTCCCAGTTGTAGAGCAGAGAATCATTATCCAGATCTCCACCAGCCCCTTTTAACATAAAGGCCGTATTGGCAGGGATCACATAGTTCCCCCCTGCAGCTGCCTGCGGGGCATTATTGCTCAACGCGAGTGTGGTTCCACAAGTCGATACGGTCGCCATGTGTGCACGCATCTGCTCGATGGACTTGCTATGAAAATAGGGGTCGCTGTGAGTCTGGATATTCTCATCACCACAAATACCGGCATAGGCCATAATGGAGCTGCCACTACCAGGCTCATAGGCTTGACTCGCAACCCGGGTACCAGCACCGCAACTCCCGGTAGTGCCGTTGAAGGTATGATCGGCACCAAACTGGTGGCCAATTTCATGAGCCACATAGTCAACGAAGAAGGCATCTCCCACCGGTGTGGGTGAACCCGACATCCCACCAGACTTCTGATTGGTGCAGAGCACTGCCAATCCGGCCAGACCGCCGCCATTGGTATTCAGGACATGGCCGATATCAAAATTACCGAGCTGCATATTGGTAAAGTAATAAGCCTGTACCCCGATATTGGTCTGCGCATCCGAATTATCATTGGCAAACAAGTCGCTGGCCGGATCGGTAAAGATCAGGTTGTCATTGCCACTGGCTAGCACGAATTCGGCGCCCACATCCCGTTGATAGACCTGATTGACGCGGTTGAGCAAGGTCGCAATCGCCGCCATGGCAAGCGCTTTGGAGCCACCGTGGTATTGGGTAAATTCTCCTGTCGCCGAAATGGCAATGACGTAGCGCTTGCGAACATTGCCATCCACTTGCACCTTGCGCACCAGTTTGCTGAGCTTGGGCCCTATCACCTCATCTGCAGCCTCTTCCAATCGACTATGGGCATCCTGCTGGTAATAGATGGCGTAACCTTCGGCATTGCGCAGCGGATCGACAAACACCAACCTGCCCTGATGGCTGAACATGGCGTGGAAACCTTGCGGCCCCAGATCGAAGCGTCCTGTCTCTATCGGATGCGCCGGGTTGTGCCCCTTGAAGGTGCGGATCTGCGGATACTTGGCGGCAAGATCTGCAGGCAGCAAGTCGTAGGCTTCCAGAGCAAAGGTGACCTCCCCCCCATCGGGCAGCGGCAGGGTCAGCTCACTAACCCCGGCTTGCAGCCCGGCAAAATAGTCGAGCGGCACCTTGGCCACCCGAAACTGATTGGCCCGCACCTCATAACCTTGCTCCGCAGTCGCTCTGGCGGCTACCGTGCTCCACTCGCTGGCCATCAGGCTGGTTGACCCCAACAAACTGGCCACCAACAAGGCCAACGAACACTTACTGGTCACATGCATCTTTGTCATCCTTGTAGTCATGCACTTTTTTGAACCATTACCGGCATCATTATCCCGCCGAATCAAAAAGCCCGGCGCCACTGTTTCAGCCACTCACCCATGGGGAGTGTTGCGCCAACCCCGTCTAACCCCTATCATTGCGCGGATTTGTCAATTTTAGAACTGCCCCTCTTCACAAAGGTGCGGTTCATCTTTATCTGGCCAAGGTTAATCTCATGCTCAAATCCCCACTGTTGCCCCGTTTCGGGGATCTGGTCGTTGCCATTGTTGACGATGTGCTCGGTCAGGGTCTTACCCTCGACCGCGCCTATGCCCGTCACTTCTCCGGCATCGAACTCAAACCGCAAGAACAGGCAAGGATTGCCCTGGTCACCGGCGACCTGCTGCGCCGTCTCAGCCTCTATTGTTTCCTCACCGGTATTCAGGTGCGTCAGGCCGAAAAGAATGTCTGGCCACTGCTGCACAGCTGGCACGCCTTCCACAAAATTGCCCAGCCCAACCACCCGACCCTGGATCGCTTCAATGAAGAAGCATTCCGCCGCCGTCTGACCGAGGCGAAGAAGAACCCGGTATTGATGGATGGTTGCCCGAGCTGGCTGGAGAAACTGGGCTGCGAGCAGCTGGGTGAAGCCTGGCCTGCCGAGCGTGCCGCCCTGGCCTGGATGCCCAAGCGCTACCTGCGGGTCAACACCCTCAAGTGCACCCGTGATGAGCTGCAGGCCATGCTGGCCAAAGAGCAGGTCACCACTATTCCGGTTGAAGGTGTGGAGACTGCCCTGCAGGTCACCTCCGACGCAGCCCTGTTCCGCACCAAGGCCTTTGCCGATGGTTGCTTCGAACAGCAGGACGCAGGCTCCCAGCTGGTTGCTGCCGCTTTGGAAGTTGCCCCAGGCATGCGCGTTATCGACGCCTGCGCCGGTGCCGGTGGCAAGACCCTGCATATCGCCGCCATGATGCAGGGCAAAGGCCGTCTGCTGGCAATGGATGTGGAAGAGTGGAAGCTGGAGAACCTCAAGCAACGCGCTCGTCGCGCCGGTGCCCACAACGTGGAGACCCGGGTCATCACCAGCAGCAAGACCGTCAAGCGCCTCAAAGAGAGCGCCGACCGCGTACTGCTGGACGTGCCCTGCTCCGGTCTAGGCGTACTCAAGCGCAATCCGGATGCCAAGTGGCGTGATACCGCCGAGCGTCTGCCGGTGCTGGTCGCGCTGCAAGAAGAGATCCTGCAGCGTTACAGCCAGATGGTGAAAGTCGGCGGCCTGCTGGTCTATGCAACCTGCTCCATCCTGCCCGAGGAGAACCGCCAGCAGGTGGACAAGTTCCTCGCCGCCAACGAAAACTTCCGTCTGCGTGACGATCACACCGTGAGCCCGTCCGAGACCGGCTTCGATGGCTTCTACATGGCTCGTATCGAACGGATCGCCTGATCCAGAATGACCTGCTCCTTGCGCCCTTATCGCGCACGGCGGGTTCGATGAAAAAAGAGCGGCAGCCCTCGGGCTACCGCTCTTTTTATTGATAAGGATCGCCGCGTCAGGACTCCAGCGCAGCAATCGCCTCTATCTCGATCTTCACATCCTTCGGTAACCGAGCCACTTCTACGCAGGAGCGAGCCGGATACATGGCATCGTGCTCGGTGAAGAAGTCGTTGTAGACCTGATTCACCGCAGCAAAGTCGTTCAGATCCGAGACAAACACCGTAGTCTTGAAGATGTTGCGCACCTCGCCGCCTGCCGCCTCGACAATCGCCTGAACGTTTTGCAGGGAACGCAGGGTCTGCGCTTCGATACCCTCCGCAATGTCGCCGCTTACCGGGTCCAGTGGGATCTGACCGGAGGTGTAGAGGATGTTGCCAATCCGGGTGGCCTGCACATAGGGGCCGATGACGCCCGGCGCCGCCTTGGTAGTGATAACCTGTCGCATCTGTTACTTCCTCGTGCTGACAAACAAAAATAGGCCCGGAGCAAACCTGCTCACTCCGGGCATGAGAGTTACATCATGTTGGTGAAGGTTCTGGAGATGACGTCCTGCTGCTGCTCGCGGGTCAAGGCGTTGAAGCGCACCGCATAACCGGAGACCCGGATGGTCAGGCTGGGGTACTTGTCCGGATTGTCGATGGCATCCAGCAGCATCTCGCGATTCATCACATTGACGTTGAGGTGCTGACCCCCTTCCACATCCCGCTCATGATGGAAGTAGCCATCCATCAGCCCCACCAGATTGCTCTCGCGATTGGCCGGCTCCTTGCCGAGCGCCCCCGGCACGATGGAGAAGGTGTAGGAGATCCCGTCCTTGGCGTATTTGAACGGCAGCTTGGCCACCGAGGCCAGCGAAGCGACCGCCCCCTTGCGATCCCGACCGTGCATCGGGTTGGCCCCCGGTGCAAACGGCGCACCGGCACGGCGGCCATCCGGGGTGTTGCCGGTCTTCTGGCCATAGACAACGTTGGAGGTGATGGTCAGGATCGACTGGGTCGGCACCGCATTGCGGTAGGTCGGCAGCGCCTGGATCTTCTTCATGAAGCGCTCGACCAGATCGCAGGCGATGGAGTCGGCCCGCTCGTCGTTGTTGCCGTACTGGGGATACTCCCCCTCAATCACGAAATCGACCGCCAGCCCATCCGCATCGCGCACCGGCTTGACCCTGGCGTACTTGATGGCCGCCAGCGAATCGACCGCCACCGACAGACCGGCGATACCGCAGGCCATGGTGCGATAGACGTCGCGATCGTGCAGCGCCATCAGCGAGGCCTCATAGCTGTACTTGTCGTGCATGTAGTGAATAAGGTTGAGCGCGCTGATGTACTGCACCGCCAGCCAATCCATAAAGCTGTCGAGGCTGGCCATGACGGTCTCGTAATCCAGCACCTCGTCCATGATGGGCGCCACTTTCGGGCCAACCTGAATCTTCTGCTTCTCGTCCACCCCGCCGTTGATGCAGTAGAGCAGGGTCTTGGCCAGATTGGCACGGGCCCCAAAGAACTGCATCTGCTTGCCGATCACCATAGGGCTCACGCAGCAGGCGATGGCGTAGTCATCGCTCTCGAAATCGTTACGCATCAGGTCATCGTTCTCATACTGCAGGGATGACGTATCGATGGAGACACGGGCGGCATAGGTCTTGAAGGCCCGCGGCAATCCTTCCGCCCAGAGAATGGTGAGGTTGGGCTCGGGCGCCGGCCCCATGGTCTTGAGGGTGTGGAGGTAACGGAAGGAGTTCTTGGTCACCAGAGTACGACCATCCAGCCCCATGCCGCCGATCACCTCGGTCGCCCAAATGGGGTCGCCGGAGAAAAGGGAGTCAAACTCGGGGGTACGCAGGAAACGTACCATGCGGATCTTCATGATGAAGTGATCAACCAGCTCCTGGGCATCCTGCTCGCTGATAAGCCCCGCCTTAAGATCCCGCTCGATATAGATGTCGAGGAAGGTGGCGGTACGACCGAGGGACATGGCCCCGCCATTTTGCGACTTCACCGCTGCCAGATAGGCAAAGTAGAGCCACTGCACTGCCTGCTGCGCCGTGCGTGCTGGCCCTGAGATATCGAAGCCGTAGTTGGCAGCCATCTGCTTGATCTGCACCAGTGCCCGCTTGTGCTCTGCCAGCTCCTCGCGCTGACGGATCACCTGCTCCAGATTCTCGCCACGCTCGAGGGCCGGTTGCAGATCGGCGAACTGCTGCTCCCGCTCACGGATAAGATAATCTATGCCATAAAGCGCGACCCGACGATAATCTCCGATAATGCGACCACGACCGTAACCATCCGGCAAACCGGTCAAAATCCCTGATTTTCGGCAGCGCAACATCTCGGGTGAGTAGACGTCGAACACGCCCTGGTTATGGGTTTTGCGCAATTCGCTGAAGGTATATTCAAATTCGGGATCCATCTCCCGGCCATATGCTTCAAAAGAGCTGCGGATCATATTTATGCCGCCAAACGGGTGCAGCGCTCTTTTAAGGGGCTTGTCGGTTTGCAGACCAACAATCTTTTCCAGCCCCTGCTCGATATAACCCGGCCCGTGGGCAGTAATGGTCGTGGCAATATTGGTATCAAAATCGACCGGTGCGTGGGTGGCATTCTCAATGCAGATCCCCTCCATCACCTTGTTCCACAAAGTGGTGGTCGCTTCGGTCGCATCTGCTAAAAACTGTTCGTCACCTTCATAGGGGGTGTAGTTCTGCTGGATAAAATCACGGACGTTGATCTCGTGCTTCCAGTTTTCACCGGCAAACCCTTGCCATGCCTGACGGAATTTATCCTGATCCAATTGCATATCAACTTTCATCAAATAAACCTCATTCACTACTCATGACACTACAGTGGAAGATGTCAGACGCACTCGGCCTGACGAACCTTCAGCCCCAGACGAATGGCATCCAGCGCGATCATTTTCTCTTCATTGGTGGGAATAACCGCCGCCAGTACCATGGACTCTGCCGCCGAAATTACCCGGCAGCCCTCGTTATTGGGGCGCTGGTTAAACGGCTCGCTGATCGCTACGCCAAATACCCGAAGTCGTTCGCATACCAGCTTTCTGATAAAGGCCGAGTTCTCGCCAATACCGCCGGTGAAAATAACGGCATCCAGCCGGCGCAATGAGGTGGCATGGCCACCGATATGGCGGGCAATACGATGGACAAAAGCGTGAATGGCCAATTTCGCCCCGGGATGTCCTTCGTGATAGGCAGCTTCCAATACCCGCATATCCGAGGAGAGCCCCGAAATACCCAGCAGACCGGACTGCTTATTCAATATCCGCTCGATATCCTCGATGGATTGCCCGGTCTTGCTGGCGATATAGGCCAGCGCGCCAAAATCGATATCGCCGCTTCGGCTGCCCATGATCAACCCCTCCAGCGGCGTCATCCCCATCGAGGTATCGACGCTCTTGCCATCCTGCACCGCGCAAATAGAGGCGCCATTGCCCAGATGGGCGATGACCAGACCGACATGCAGCTCATCCAGCCCCATAAATACGCAGGCCTGCTCGGCCACATAGCGATGGGAGGTGCCATGGAAGCCATAGCGGCGCACGCCGTAATCCTGCAAATATTGGTAAGGCAGCCCATAGATATAAGCTTCCGGCTTCAGGGTCTGGTGAAAACCGGTATCAAATACCGCAATTTGTGACCGGTTGGGAAATAGCTGGCGGGCGGCCATCACGCCACTTAAATTGGCGTGATTGTGCAGGGGGGCCAAGGGTGACACCTGCTTTATTTTGGCCAATACATGTTCATCAATGATCACGGCTTCGCTAAATTCACTACCACCATGAGCAATTCGATGACCCACCAGTGCAATGGCATCCAGCAGATCCCTTTTTTTCAATTCCTCCGCGATGGCAGCCAATGCACAGGTGTGGTTATTTTCAGCTAATGACATTGCAGGCTCTTTACCCACTTGCAATTGGGGATGGGCCGTCTCAATACCATCCGCTATACCGTAGATCACCACCTCACAGGATTGACTATCCAGTACCGAGAATTTGACCGACGAAGAGCCGCAATTGATAACCAGAACCAACGAATCAAACTTCATTACATCGCCTCGATATTTATGATGTCGAGTCACTGCAGTCAGAACATATTTACCACTGAGTGTGGTGGCCAAATCACGGATAGCCTTGCCCTGGGCCCACATAATTGTGGCCAACCAAGAACAGGTTATTGCGCACTTCTGACTGCGCCATGCAGACCCCGCCAGGGGGGCCTGAATGGCTGATGACTTGCAGAAAAGGTTTTCAGAACAGCTTGGAAACTATATTCAGGATGGTCAGCACACCGATGATGGTGACAAACAGGTTGCTGGCCTGACCTTTATATTTTGCCAGTGCCGGTGTCTTGCTCACCGCATACATCGGCAGCAGACAGAGCAGGGAAGCGATGATTGGCGCCCCCATTGCCTCAATCAGGTCGAGGATGTTGGGGTTCACATAAGCGACCAGCCAGGTGGAGCCCATGATGAACAACATACTGACCATATTGAGTTTTTTACTGGAAACCTTGCTTTTGTCGCCCTGATAGCCAAAGCGGAGGATAAGACCATTCAACCCTTCCAGCGTCCCCAGATAGTGGCCGAAGAAGGATTTGAAGATGGCAACCAGCGCAATGATGGACGCCGCATACTCCAGAGTGGTGGCAAACGCAGACTTGCTGCCCGTCATTGAGGAGAAGTGGTTGGCCAGATAGGAGAGCACCGGAATATTCTGGGCTTTGGCTTCCGCCATATTTTGCGGTGACAGGGTAAAGAGGCAGCTGAAGGCAAAGAACATCACCACGGCCACCATCAGCATGCTGGCACCGGAGATAATCTTCGAGCAGCGCTTTTCGGTAAAATCACGACCGAACTCCTGCTCATACTCTTCCCGTTTGGAGACAATGAAAGAGGAGACAATCGGCGAGAAGTTGAAGGAGAAGACCATGATGGAGATCCCCAGCCAGACGGTAACCAGAATACCATCGTGACCAAACATCGATATCTCGCTCAGATTGACCTGATCAAAGACGGCACTGTTCCAGTACGGGACGAGGGAGAGAGAGATAACGATCAGACTGGCAATAAAGGGAAAGACCAGATAGCTCATCACCTTGACCATCAGATCTTTACCGAAGTAGATCACGAATGCCATCAACATCAACAATGCCAGTGCAACCACACCTCGATTAAGCGGAACCAACTGTAGTTGATGCTCCCAAAATGCCATAAAGGTATTGGTGATCGTCACACCATATATCCACAGCAGTGGGCAGATGGCAAAGAAATAGAGGAAGGTAATTACCACTCCACCCATCTTGCCAAAATGTTCTTCAACGGTCTCGGTAATATTTGCCGATGGATTACTGCCAGAAAGACATAATCTGGCCAACGCCCTGTGGCAATAAAATGCAATGGGGTAAGCCAGCACCAGCATGATTAATATTGGGATCAGGCCACCATATCCGGCCCGGATTGGAAAGAACAAGACCCCCGCCCCGATAGCAGTACCGAACAGACCTAATCCCCATGTGGTATCCGATTTACGCCATGCACGCGTATTCTCTTTACTGCCGGTTACAACACTGTCTAATATCATGACTGCATTCCTTACAGGCTAAATTGACGAATATTGTTCTGTTCGATAATTTCGGCGATCCGGGTCAGATCAATATTGCCACCCGAAATAATGCTGACGGTCTTTTTACCTTCGACATAATGTTTCAGCTTGCCACTGAGCAGCGCTGCCGAGGCCAGAGCTCCCGCCCCTTCGGTAATCACCTTGTTGCGCTGAATAAGGTCAACCATGCTATGACGAATATCATCCTCGGTGACCAGTACAATATCATCCACCAATTGTTTGACGATTTCGAAGGTCAGTGAACCGGGTCTTGCCACATCACAGCCATCGGCCAGCGTGCTGCTGGTTCTGTGATTGGTCATGGTACCGGCATAGAAAGAGGCCGCCATACCGTGCACATTCTCGGATTGCACACCAATCACCTTGATGGTCGGATTAATAGATTTGATAGCCATGGCAACACCGGCAATCAAACCACCGCCACCGATCGGTACTATGATGTTATCGACATCATACAAATCTTCGATAATTTCCAGGCCAATGGTGCCCTGGCCGGCAATCACTTTTGCATCGTCGAAGGGGGGGATAAATACGCGGCCTTCCATCTCCACGATTTCGCTGACTTTGGCAATGGTGTCATTGAAGCTATTTCCATGAAGGATCACTTTGGCTGAATAGTCACTGGTTGCAGCAATTTTTGATTTGGGGGCACAGCAAGGCATGACCACCTTGGCATCAATTCCCAACATAGCACTGGAGAGTGATACACCTTGGGCATGATTGCCCGCCGAGCAGGCGACAACACCTTTTTGTCGGTCTTCCAGACTTAATGAACTGAGTTTGTTGAAGGCACCACGAATTTTAAAAGAGCCTGTACGTTGCATGTTTTCAAGCTTGAGGTAAACCTCGCCATGGCAACGTTCGCTGATGTAGTTAGAGGGTAGTTGCGCGGTCTTGTATATATGATTGGTCAGTCTTTTTTTGGCTTCAGTAATATCATGAAGACCAATGGGCAGATTGCTATACATCTTCATCGCAAATCTCTTTTTATTTATTAATTTGTAGGGTTTTATTTCACAGGGCGAAGCGATACTAGGTTCTATCACTTGCAATTAATGTGAGCATAAACACAAAAAAATCTACAAAGAGACTGCGTTACGGTGAAATTATCAAAAAATGTGATGGCAGCAACACTTGAATCCAAATGGATTAAAAAAAGTAATCATATATTGGCAAACAATATAATTAACAACTCCAAAACAAATCCGTAAGGATTAGATTTTTCAGGGCAATTGCGTTGCTTTTTGCAACCGGCAATCAGTTGCTTGCCTGCCAGAACCGGGACAATAAAAAAGGGAGCCTATAAGGCTCCCTCTCGACAACACAGAACCGATTACTCGGCTGCAGCATCATCTTTCTTGTACTTGGCAGCAGTCTCTTTGATCAGAGCCTGCAACTCGCCAGCCTGGAACATCTCGATCATGATGTCACAGCCACCGATCAGCTCACCTTCAACCCACAGTTGGGGGAAGGTCGGCCAGTTGGCGAATTTTGGCAATTCGGCGCGGATATCCGGATTTTGCAGGATATCAACGTATGCAAACGGCTCGCCGCAGGACATCAGAGCCTGGGAGGCCTGGGCAGAGAAGCCACAGCTGGGTAGCTTGGGGGAGCCCTTCATGTAGATGATGATGGGGTTGTCAGCCAGCTGCTGCTTAATCTTTTCAATAGTTTCCATAGGTGCCTCACTAGAGCGATTTCGGCGGCCATTCTACTGCAATCTTGCCCGAGCACAAACTGACAAAGGGGTGACCCGGCTCGAATTGTGCAAAGAACCCACACAGGATTGATCGCGATCATGGCGCCAATCAAGAGTTGTTAGGCCATCTTTGATACTGCTACAATCCCTTGGCTTTGGGCTACCCAGCCCCATCATTTTAAAAACAACTCTTTTCACATATAGAAAAGAGTACGCAATGTCTTGCAACCGTCGCCTTCGCACGGTCCAGCCAATGGAGAGTAGAAAATGGCATTCGAACTTCCCGCTCTGCCCTATGCAATCAACGCTCTGGAACCGCACATCTCCCAGGAAACTCTGGAATATCACCACGGCAAGCACCACAACACCTACGTGGTCAACCTGAACAATCTGGTGCCGGGTACCGAGTTTGAAGGCAAGTCTCTGGAAGAGATCATCAAGACCTCCAACGGCGGCATCTTCAACAACGCCGCCCAGATCTGGAACCACACCTTCTACTGGCACTGCCTCTCCCCGAATGGCGGTGGCGAGCCGACTGGCGCCCTGGCTGATGCCATCAACAAGGCATTCGGCTCCTTCGCCGAGTTCAAAGATGCCTTCACCAAATCAGCCATCGGCAACTTCGGTTCCAGCTGGACTTGGCTGGTGAAGAAAGCTGACGGCTCTCTGGCTATCGTCAACACCTCCAACGCTGGCTGCCCGCTGACTGAAGCCGGTACCACCCCGCTGCTGACCGTTGACCTGTGGGAGCACGCCTACTACATCGACTTCCGCAACCTGCGTCCGAAGTACATGGAAACATTCTGGGCTCTGGTTAACTGGGAATTCGTGGCCAAGAATTTGGCTGCCTAATCAGCCTCGCTTGCCAAAACGCCCCGCACTGCGGGGCGTTTTTTTATCTCGATATGGCTGCGAAAATGAATAAGGCGCCCGCAGGCGCCTTTTACATATCGGGATGACCCGCTTACTGGTCCAGCTCGTCCATGTATTCATCCAGATTTGCGTCGTCAGCCTGCTCTTGCTGAGACGCTTTGAGCTCGGTCTGCTTGCCCGTCACCTTGCCCTGGTTATATTGCAGGTAGAAGTCCTTGGTCAGCGCATAGGGGTCGAGGGAGTTGTCGATGATCCGCTCCTGATCGATCAGCTTGGCACGTGTGCCCAAGCCATCCAGTGCCCAGTGTGCAACCTTCATCGGGAAGGTTAACAGGGCATAGGGGAAGTAGAAGCTGTCAATCGCATCGCCAACCAGCTCCCGGGTGGTAGTCGGGCCGTAGACAGGCACCATGATGTAGGCACCATTACCGATATCGGCCCTGCCCAGCACTGTGTCCATTTCCAGCTTGTTACGCTCGAGGCCGGCATGTTTGGCCACATCGAAGATACCCAGCAGACCGACCGTGGTGTTGAGGGTAAAGCGCCCCAGGTTGGTGCCCGCCCCCTTCAAATCACCGGTGATCAGATGGTTCACCATGCTGCTTGGCTCATCAAAGTTGGCAACAAAGTTGGCAATGCCATCCTTCACCCCGACCGGAATGTAGCGGGCATAGGCATGTACCACAGGACGTGCCACATAGGGCTCCAGCACATCATAGTTGACCGCCCACATGGCCCGGTTGGCCCCCTGGAAGGGATCGCGCGGATCGGCCGCCGTACTGGTGGCTCCCGGATTATTCATGCCGGGATTGAGCTCCAGACTCTCTGGGCCAGGCTTGGGTGGGCCACCGGCACAGCCAGCCAGCAAGAGGGCTGCCAGTATGGCCCCTGAACGAAGATACATATGATTGTCCTGACGTTTTATTTTGATTTATCAGAAGTATAGATAACCCGGCTCCTATCCAGGAGCTGGGTTATCCAAAGGCATATTAGAGGGCGTGATCGATGCGGATGTCAATCGGAGCAGCAGGGATCTCGGCCGTCTTGACCGGCACGGATACCCCTTCGAAGGCTCCTTCCTTGTTCATCACATTGCCACCGCGCGAGAGACGTGCCTTGAACTGCAGCTCCGGATAGGCCGCCAGTTTGCTACCTTCCATCATGGCATCCCCATCCCCGAGTGACAGGGTAACAGGCAAGGTTGGCCCTGCGATACGCTTCACGGCGATGGGCATGGGCGGCCCGTTGGGCACCACGGCAAAGACGAAGAGATGGGCATCTTCCGGCATCTGAATGCCCGCCGCCAACGTGACGTGGATGGGGAATTCCCCCTCCTTCACCGCCAGCGGTTGCCCCTCAACTGCGCCCGCTTTGGCTGCGCCTGAATTCGTCACCTCGATGCCGCGCTGCTTGAGCTGCGCGCGGGCATACTCCATGGAGCGCTCGACCATCACGTAACGGGGGGTACCTTTCTCCATCAGTGGCAACATCGCCTGCCAGCGAGCCAGCGCGGTCTGGAAGTCCTCTTTTTGCAGCGCCATAAAGGCATAGACGGAACGCGCCTCGATATTGTCCGGATCCTGCGCGATAGCAGCCTGCAACAGGGCATCCGCTTGCGCCTCATCCCCCGTCATCATCAGCGCCTGCGCGTAGGGCACCGCCACCAGCGACTTCTGGGGGGCCAGCGTGTAGGCCCGCTCCAGCGCCTCGCTGGCCATCTCGGGATCATTGCCATCCAGCGCCAAGCGTCCCAGCAGCAGCCAGCCGCGGTAGTTGTTCGGTTCATCCTTGAGGCGGGTACGCAGTGCCAGCGTGAAATCCAGCAGATCCTGCTCGGTCACCTGGGCATCGCGTTCCACCAGAATGCGGTTGCTCAGCTCGCCAAGACGGCTGCTGGCATCTTGCCAGCGACTCACCTCTTGCCAGGAGCCCAACTTGTAGTAGAGCCCCAGACTCACCACCAACAGCACCAGCACACCCGGGATCCAGATCAGACTCTTGCCACTGCGGGCAGTCTGCTCCACATCAGGGATATCATCCAAGAGACTTCGTTGCAGCTCGACCAGCGAGTCGGACTCCTCAGCCAGGACACCCTGCTCGCGCTCTTCGCCAATCTCCAGCAGCCGCTGGCGATAGAGCTGTTTGTTGAGCGCCGAGCGACTGATGCTCTGTTTGCCTTCACCACGCCACAGCGGCACGACGAGCGCCAGACTCACCAGCACCAGCAAGCCCGCAATAACTATCCAAAAAGCGGTCATTGTTTCTCTTCCTCTTTGAGCAGCTCGGCCAGTCGGCGCTGCTCCTCCTCGCTCAAGGCGTTATCCAGTTGTTTTTTCACCGCAGGGGGTCGGCGGCTGCGCATCACGACCACGGCGCCACCGATCAGGATCACCAGCAGCGGGCCAAGCCAGAGGATCAGGGTTGATGCCATCAACGGCGGGTTATAGAGGATAAAGTTGCCGTAGCGGGCCACCATGTAATCCACTATCTCATCCTTGTCCTTGCCCTGACGCACCATCTGGTAGGTCTTGTCGCGCAAGTCCTTGGCCAGCCCCGCATTGGAGTCGGCGATATCCTGGTTCTGACACTTGGGGCAACGCAGCTCCTTGGTCAGTTCGCGAAAGACCTGCTCCTGATTGTCGTTGTCGAAGCTGTAGACATCGATAGCGGCCATGGCCGGCGCTTGCACCACCGATCCCAGCAACAGCAGCAGGGAAGCAATAAATACTCTCATCAGGACTCCCCTCACTTCATGGCATCAAAGATGGGTTTGAGGGTCGACGCCCAGTTCTCGGGGTTGATATCCCCCACGTGGCGATACCGGATGATCCCCTTGCTGTCGATAAAGAAGGTCTCCGGCGCGCCGTATACCCCGAGATCCAGCCCCAGCATGCCGTCCGGATCATAGAGGTTGACCTGATAGGGGTTGCCCAGCTCCGCCAGCCATTTGATCGCCTTGTCGCGCTCATCCTTGTAGTTCATGCCGATGATGGGAATACCCTGCCCCGCCAGCTGTTTGAGGTAGGTGTGCTCGCCATAGCAGGTCGGGCACCAGGTAGCCCAGACGTTGAGCAGCATGGGGCGACCGGTCAGGATACTGCGATCGTGCTGCTTGTTCAGATCGTAAATGTCCTGCAGGGTGAACACTGGCACCTCTTTGCCCACCATCACGGACTCAAGCTTGGTGGGATCGGAGTAGAGCCCCTTGAACAGGAACACAGCCCCCAGCAAAAAGACGATAAAGGGGATTAAAAACAACCAGGTCTTTTTGTTCATGCCTTGGCCTCCTCCTCACGACGGCCGAAACGGTAACGCTTGTCGAGCATCGCCAGCACGCCACCAATAGCCATAAAGACGCCGCCGAACCAGATCCAGCGCACGAACGGCTTGTAGTAGATCCGCACCGCCCAGGCACCGTTGTCGAGCTGTTCCCCCAGCGCCGCATAGAGATCGCGGGTGATACCGGCATCGATGGCCGCTTCGGTCATCGGCATCCGGGTCACCTTGTACATCCGCTTCTCGGGCTTGAGCAGGGCGACCTGCTTGCCATTGCGGTGCACTTCCAGCACGCCCTTAAAGCCATCGTAGTTGGGGCCGTTCTTCTCCTTGATCCCGGCAAAGACGAACTCGTAATCGGCAAAGTGCACCCGATCACCCGCCTGCATCCGCAGATCCTTCTCGATGCTGTAATTCTGGGTGCAGGCGATACCTATGATGCTGACTGCCAGCCCCACATGGCCGAGGATCATGGCCCAGTGGCTATTGCCAAGCTTGCGCACACCGACTGCAAAGCTGTGCTTGTGGGTCGCTCGCGCCCAGGTCTCCTGCACGCTGGTGACGATGATCCAGGCCCCCAGACCAATCCCTACCGCCGCCCACGGCTTGAAGGTTTCGGCAAAGAGCTGCGGCAACAGCAAAGCTGCGGCCAGACTCAGCACCAGTGCCACAACCACCTTGCTTTTGAGTTCCCCCAGCTCCTGACGACGCCAGCGAAACAGCGGGCCAACCCCCAGCAGCAGGGCAAACGGGATGATCAGCCAGCTGTAGATGTGGTTGAAGAAGGGGGTACCGATAGAGATGCTCCCCAGCCCCAGCTCCTTGTGCACCAGCGGCAGCAAGGTACCGAGCAGCACGGTCAGCAGACCCGCCACCAGCATGATGTTGTTGCAAAGCAGCAGGGTCTCGCGGCTCCACAGCTCGTGTTTACCGTGGCTCTTCACCTGCGAGCCTTTGAAGGCAAACAGCAGCAAGGATGAGCCGATCACCGCCAGCAGGAAGCCGAGAATAAACAGGCCGCGGGTCGGATCGGAGGCAAACGCATGGACCGAGACCAGCACGCCGGAGCGCACCAGGAAGGTACCCAGCAGGCTCAACGAGAAGGCGGAGAGGGCCAGCAGCACGGTCCACGCCTTGAAAGTGGCGCGCTTCTCGCTCACCGCCAGCGAGTGCAGCAGAGCGGTACCCGCCAGCCAAGGCATAAACGAGGCGTTTTCTACCGGATCCCAGAACCACCAACCGCCCCAACCGAGCTCGTAGTAGGCCCACCAGGAGCCGAGCACTATGCCCAGGGTCAGGAATACCCAGGCCGCCATGGTCCAGGGGCGCGACCAGCGAGCCCAGGTCGCATCGAGACGGCCGGTCATCAGCGAAGCAATGGCAAAAGCAAACGCCACCGAGAAACCCACATAACCCATGTAGAGCATCGGCGGATGGAAGATAAGACCCGGATCCTGCAGCAGCGGATTGAGGTCGCGACCATCTACCGGGAAATAGGGCAAGGTGCGGGTGAAGGGATCGGAGGTGAACAGCACGAAGGCAGTGAAGCCGACCGAGATCAGCCCCAACACGCCGAGTACCCGCGCGACAGCATCGAGCGGCAGGCGGCGACTGAACATGGCCACCGCCGCAGTCCAGCCCCCTAAGGTCAGAACCCACAGCAGCAGGGAGCCTTCGTGGGCCCCCCATACCGCCGAGATGCGATAGGCGAGCGGCAGCAGGCTGTTGGAGTTAGTGGCCACATACTGCACGGTGAAGTCATTATCGATAAAAGCCCAGGTCAGGCAGAGAAACGACAGCAGCAGCAGCAAGAACTGGGCATAGGCGAGCGGACGGGCCGCCGACATCATGCCAAGACGCCCCCAACTAGCGCCAAGCAGCGGGTAGCTGCCCAGCAGCAGGGCGGTGGCAAAGGCCAGGATAAGCGCAAACTGACCTAATTCCGGGATCATGAAGGCATTCCTTTCAATTGAACGGTGACAACAGCCGCACCACGCACGGCAGGCAAAGCGGAAAAGGCAAACACCACAGGGATCACTGCTTGGCTCCCTTCAACTGCGCCTCGGTATACTCCGGCTTGAAGTGCATACCGTTGGTGGCATCGGCCACTTCCGGCGGCATGTAGTTCTCATCGTGCTTGGCCAGCACCTCGAACGCCTCTACGGTCGTGGCATCCTTGAGGGTGCCCTGGGCAACAATCCCCTGCCCTTCACGGAACAGATCCGGCAGGATGCCGTCAAACTCGACCTTCACCAGATGACCGCCGTTATCCACCAGCTTGAAGGCAACCTTGAGGCTCTGGGGATCCCGCTGTACCGATCCCGGCACGACCAACCCACCGATGCGCAGGCGCTGCCCCTCTTCCGGCTTGATCTTGTCCGGCCCCTTCCCCTCCACCAGCTCGCTCGGGGTGTAGAAGAGGTCGATATTCTGACTGAGGGCGTAGAGCACCAGCCCGCTGACGGTCGCCAGACCCAGGGTGATGGCGAGAATGATGGTGAGGCGTTTTTTGCGTCTCGGATTCATAGGGTGTTCTCCATCTGCTGGGCCGCCTTGCGACGGGCCTCACGCGCCTGCTTGCTGCGCAACTCACCGAGCAGGCTGCGGGTTTTCATGCGGGTAGAAATGATGATGCCGACCAGGCACACCAACGTCAGGCCAAAAGAGAGCCAAACATAGAAGGCGTAACCGCCCATCGCCATAAAATCACTGAAAGAGGCAAAGTGCATGCTTACTTCTCCTGCTCTGCAATCTCTTTGACCCAGGGACGATGCCACTCCCGCATCAGGAGTTCATTGCGAAAACGCATCAGGGTCAGGGCCCCGAGAAATGCAGCAAACGCCAGGATCATGATCAGCAGCGGCCAGAGCATCTCGGGTGAAATGGAGGGTTTGTCAAATTTGGTGATGGTGGCCCCCTGATGCAGGGTATTCCACCACTCCACCGAGTAGTGAATGATGGGCAGGTTGATCACCCCGACCAGCGCCAGAATGCCGGCCGCACGGCCAGCAACCACCTTGTCGCTGAAGGCGTTGTAGAGAGCAATCACGCCGAGGTAGAGAAACAGCAGGATCAGTTCAGAGGTGAGCCGTGCATCCCACACCCACCAGGTTCCCCACATCGGCTTGCCCCAGGCGGCACCGGTAAAGAGGGCAATAAAGGTAAATACGGCACCGACCGGCGCAATGGCTGCAACCGTCATGTCCGCCATCCGCAGTTGCCACACCAGGCCGATAAAAGCGGCCACCGCCATGGTGGAGTAGGCCCCCATGGAGAGAATGGCGGAAGGCACGTGGATATAGATGATCCGGAACGAATCTCCCTGCTGGTAATCCGCTGGCGCAAACGCGAGGCCCCAGACAGTACCGACCACAAACGAGAGCAGACTAATCACCGCAAACCAGGGCAACAGCGTGCCTGCCAGCTGATAGGCACGCTCCGGTTTGGCATAAGGGTGCAACCATTTCCACATAGCTCACAAAACCTTTTTGTTATTAATCGTTTGGCGAGGCCTACCATACCGACCACGGGGCAGCATCAAATACCCCGAAAGCAATAAGCGGCACTCTCCTTGATCCATCGCAACATTATTTTTTGCAAAAAGACTCCGTTCGGAGCCAAATCCGGTTCAGCTCACGGCCATCAGTTGAGGCTGACCCGCAACGCCGCCGACACAGCCAGCGGCGTCAGTGTCAAAGCCCCCACCAGCATGGCGGCCAGAATGGCAAGCTGCCCGCCATAGGGCAAGCTCATCCCCGCGGCATCGATGGCTGAGGTGGCAAAAATCAGTACCGGAATATAGAGCGGCAGGATCAGCAGACTAAGCAGCACCCCGCCTTTGCGCAATCCCACCGTCAACGCGACCCCGACCGCGCCGAGCAGGCTCAATACCGGAGTGCCCAGTGCCAGCGTCGCGACGACAGCCAGATAGGTGTTCATATCCAGCGACAGCAAAATCGCCAACAAGGGAGAGATCAGCAGCAGCGGCAAGCCGGTCAGCAGCCAGTGAGCGACCACTTTCGCCAGCGCCAGCAAGCCCAGCGGGTGCGGCATCAGCATCATCTGCTCCAGCGCGCCATCGACAAAGTCGTCGCGAAACAGCCGCTCCAGCGACAGCATTGCCGCCAATAGCGCCGCCACCCAGATAATCCCCGGGGCAATACGGGCAAGCAGTTTGGGCTCCGGGCCAATGCCTAACGGAAACAGGGTGATGACGATGAGGAAAAACCAGAGCGGATTGAGAATATCGGAACGCTGGCGCAGAGCCATCAGCAGTTCACGGTGAATAAGGTGCATAACAGCGCGCAACATGGCGTTACTCCTGCAATGTCGAGGCGAAGGGGGTCAACGAGATAGTCTTCAGCCGTCCCTGCATCAGGGTCAGATCCTGATGGGTGGTGAGGATCACCATGCCGCCCCGCTCGGCGTGGGCCAGAAAGAGCTGCTCGAGCACCTTGACCCCTTGCTTGTCGATGGCGGTAAAGGGCTCATCGAGGATCCAGAGCGCCGGTTTCTGTGACAGCCAGAGTCTGGCCAGAGCCACCCGGCGTTGCTGACCGGCAGAGAGTTGCCCGGTCGGGTTCTCTTCAAACCCGGCAAGCCCTACCCGGGCCAATATCTGCCACAAGTCAGTCTCTGTCTGCTGCGGGTGATGCAACTGCTGGTAGAACTTCAGGTTTTCAAAAGGTGTCAGCGCCGCTTTGACGCCCGGCTGATGGCCGAGATAGAGCAGATTGGCATGATACTCATCACGACAGTGACGAATATTCTCCCCATTCCAGCACACCTCACCGGCAAACGGCTGCGACAGCCCGGTCAACAACCGCAACAGGCTGGTCTTGCCAACCCCGTTGGGCCCTTCAATTTGCACCAGATCGCCAGGCGCAACAGAGAAAGATAGGTGTTCAAACAGAGTGCGATCTTCGCGCACGCAGCTCAGATTGTTAACTTGAAGCAGCATGGGGATTTTTTCAGAGAAAATGAAGCGGTCTGCATCTTAACACAGTATTGGAATACGTCTTTTCAAAGATGCAACAATTGAACTGACTGGCGACCGGGATCACAAAGAAAATGCGGTAGAAACCATCCGCTCAACGCAGCCGGGGGACAAGCGGCTGCACGCCATAAAATTCAGGAAGGCAATTGCCTTCCTGAATCATCAAGAGCGACCTTTTCGCAACGATATCAAGAGCTCAGCCTCTGCCTTTGGCAACTCGCACTCACTCATGACTTCATCAAGATCGGCGCCCAGTTCGACCATCTTTGCCGCTCGGCTGTAGAGCCTGCGTTCGGGATCCTGCATAGTCAGCTCTTGCTGGCGCTCATTGACCTGCTGCATCGCCCCTTCCACCGACTGCAGACGCTGCCCCATGCCAATAGCGCCGGTATGGAGTTCCATCATCTGCTTGCGCAAGCTTTCCAACTGACCTTGCAGGGTTGCCACACTGGCCTCGGACTCCTGCTTGCTGCGCTTGCTCTTGAACCAGATATAAGAGGCAAACGCCAAGGCAATCAGGGATATCCCCAAGGCAACCATCTCGATTATCAAAACATCACCTTACTTATCAGAGGGAACCGATATCTTCCCACTCTTCATCGGAGAGCAGCTTGTTCAAGTCAACCAGGATCAGCAGTTGCCCATCGCGGTTGCTCACCCCCTGAATAAACTTGGCGCTCTCTTCAGTACCGACCGCAGGTGCCGCATCGATTTCGGAAGAGCGCAGATAAACCACTTCCGCCACGCTGTCGACCATGATGCCGATCACCTGCTTCTCGGCCTCGATGATCACGATCCGGGAGTTTTCACTCACATCACCAGAAGGCAGACCGAAACGGGAACGGGTATCGATGACAGTCACCACATTGCCACGCAGGTTGATGATCCCCAGTACGTACTCAGGCGCACCCGGCACCGGTGCAATTTCGGTGTAGCGCAACACCTCCTGAACCTGCATCACATTGATGCCATAGGTTTCGTTCTCCAGTTGGAAGGTTACCCATTGCAGCACTTCATCTTCGGCCAGATTCTGTGCAATATTGCGCTTTTCTGTCATGTTTTTATTCCTTTTATGAAAACGTCTACTGCTAAAACTAGCAATAAAACAGCTCGATTGCAGAAGTTATCAGCGACCTTCTATGTTAACCCCACGCTCCAACAACAGGAGCAGTTCGCGAACGTGTAACAGGGCACACATTTTTTCTTTGACCATGCCCGCCAACCAGGGGCGCTTGCCCTCCTGATGGCGCCATTTCACCTGGTCACGGTGTAATAATTCAGTCCCTTTGAGATGGTGGCAGGCTAATCCCCACGGCGATTCACCAAGCATAATCAGATACTTGTAATCATCCATCTCGAGATGCTGACCCGGCATGACCCACTGGGCAGTATCGACCACATTCATCTTCTGCTCGCGAGAGGTCATGATCCCCTTGTACCAGCCCGGCTGGCCAAACAGGGAGGTGATCTCGCCCAGCTGATGAATACCACCCAGCTCGGTCAACGGCACCGCAAACGTCACACCCGCGACTTCAAAGAAAAGGGCCTGAAACTCTTTACCGGTATCGATATTTTCCCAGGTAACAGGTTCACTGGCCTCGACCGGCGCAACCTCCAGCGCCGTCTCGGTCAGGATAGTAGTATGGGGCTCCGCAATCTCGGGAAGCAGCACCTCCGCAGGCCATTCAGGCTCTACCGGCAGCAGTGATTCCTCTGCCACAATCTCCAGCGGTGCGGTGAGAGTCGCTTCCTGGGTGAAGGCGTCATTCTCAAACTGGACTTGTCCCACCTGAGCCAATAGCTCACCGAGCTGGGCAAGCCGAGGATCGCTTTCGAGGTATGGTGCGGCGACTACCTCGGGGACGCTTTGGGGCTGACGTTGCAACTGTAAAACAGGGGCGGATTGAGCCGCTTCTACCTCATCCAGCACCAGTGGCTCATCGAGCAGCAGGGAATGGAAATAGTCATCCATCGCCCGAACTTGAATGGTATCTCTCATGCCGTCACCTCATGAACCCGTTGCCGCTCAAGGGCATCAAGATGGTTGAGCAGCGTTTCATATGCATAGGTTCCACGACTCCCGGGAGAATAGATAGACGGGGGGATATGCAGCAAGCTGGCATCCCGAAACTTGGTATCAATAGGGATCACCGCATTCCACACTGAATCCCCATATTGATCCTTGATCGACTTCAAGGTCATCAGAGAGGCACGGGTGCGCTTGTCGAACATGGTCGGGATCACGGTATAACGGAACTTGTCACGCTTGGAACGCTGCATGATCTCGAATGTTTTCATCATCCGCTCCAACCCCTTGAGGGCCAGAAATTCTGTCTGGACAGGCACCAGAATGCGATCGCAGGCAGCCAGCGCGTTGACCATCATCACCCCCAGCACTGGCGGGCAATCGATCAGCACGTAATCATATTGATCCTGAATGCGCAGCAGTGCCCGCTTCAGTACCAGTCCCATCCCCTCACGATTGCCCATCACCCGATCAAGGGTCGCCAAGGTAATAGATGCTGGCAGTAAGTTGATATTTTCGAACTTGGTCTTGAGCGTCAGTTTATTGACAAGCTCGGCTGTCGGTTTGACAGCTTGAAACAACTCATAGAGGGTTCCATCCAGGCGATCTGAATCAAAATCAAGATATGCAGTCAGCGAAGCATGGGGGTCGGTATCAATCAACAGCACCCGCTGGCCACGCTGGGCCAGGATCCCCGCAAGCGAGACCACTGTGGTGGTTTTACCCACACCACCTTTCTGGTTGGCAACCGTCCAAACAATCACTGTATCAATCCTGCCTTGTTGTTATGCGTATGCCACCACCGGGCAAGGTGATCACCTTTATCTCTCCTGCATCCACCGCCTGCTGTACAGCAGGAACCGGTTCAGCAACTACCGTAGGCGTTGCAACAACAGGTGCTGGCGGCACCCAGGCAAACTTGGAGATAGCGACCACAACCTTGCGATTCTGCAGTCTGCCCTGCTCGCTGCCGTTGTCAGCAAAGGGGGAAAACTCGCCATATGCCTCGAACGCCAGACGCTGGGGGGCGATCCCATCTGCAATCAAACCATTGAGTACCGCTTCGGCCCGAGCAGCAGAAAGCGCCCAGTTAGAACGATAAATTTCATTATTTATCTGTTGGTTATCGGTATAACCCCGAACCCTTACATAGTTATCGACCGGTTTGAGAATACTTGAAAGAGTATTAATGACCGGTGCAGCGTTTGGTCCCAAAAAGGCACTGCCGCTGCCAAACAACAACCCGGAACTAAGTTCTATCGTCAGCCAATTCTCATCTTGCGTCACTTTGACGATACCGGCATCCACCAGCGAGCCCATGCTCTGTTGCAACTGCATATCGAGTTTTGCAAGTGTCGCGCCATCTTGCAGCACTGGCACACCAGAAATAGGAGCAAGTGAAGGAGAGGGGGATGCTGGGCTTTCCAGCAATGATGGAGAGGCAGATACCGGGTTATCCAGCAGGGAATTACCCTGCCCTTCAAGCAAGCCATTGCCGCCAGACTGCATGACACTGAACGCCTGGCTCATACCATCAATCACCGCGCGATACTTGTCCTTATTCACCAGTGCAACAGAGTAGAGCACCACGAACAAGGCAAAGATCAGCGTCATATAATCGGCATAGGAGACCAGCCAGCGGTCAAGATGCTCGCGACCCTGCAAGTGCAACCGATAGCGCTTGCGCATGGCTACTCTCCTTTCAAATAGGCCCTGAGCCGGCGTTCAACCTGCAAGCCGTTTTCACCATGGGCGATAGCCAGCAGCCCTTCCAGGGTCATCTCCTGAAAGAGTGCATAGTGATAGTGAAATGCGCGTAGCCTGTTGGCGATAGGCAGGTAGATGAGGTTGGCAAACCCCACTCCATAGATGGTTGCCACAAATGCCACTGCGATCCCAGCTCCCAGTGCTGATGGGTCTTCGAGATGAAACATGGCCTGGATCAGGCCCAGCACGGCACCGATGATCCCGATGGTCGGACTGTACCCCCCCATTGCTTCAAATACCCTGGCGGCATGTTCATTACGCTCCTGCTCGATATCGATATCGGCTTCGAGCAACATGCGAATATCCTCCGTGGAGACCCCATCGACAATCATGCCAAGCCCTTGGCGAGTAAAGTTGTCTTCCTCCTGCTCGGCCTGATTTTCAAGGGCCAGCAGCCCTTGCTGGCGCGCAAAGACGGCCCATGACTGCAACCGTTCGGCCTGCGCCGCGAGATCTTGGTGGGGAGGGGTAAAAATCCATAACAGCTGGCGCAACGCCAGCAGAATGTACTTGGCAGGAGTCTGCAACGTGACAGCACCGACAGTACCGCCCAGCACGATCAAAAAAGCGGGGCCGTCCACCAGCGTCAACAGGGAGCCGCCATGCCACAGTTGGGCAATGGCAATAGCCCCCAATGCCAGGAGCAGACCGAGCAAGCCCATGATTAGCGCCCCAACTCAACCAGAATACGCTGGGCCACCTTGTCCAGAGGGAGTGATTCGCTGGCAATCCCCGCTTTGGCTACTGCTTGGGGCATACCATATACCACGCAGGAAGCCTCATCCTGAGCCCAGATGGTTGATCCCTGCTCTTTCAGCAGTCTGGCGCCATCACGGCCATCTGCGCCCATACCGGTCAACACAATCGCCAATACCTTGTCGGCATAGGTTTTGGCCGCAGAGGCAAAAGTGATGTCCACACAAGGCTTGTAATTGACCTTGTCGTTGCCATCCACGATGCGAATGCGGGCCCCTGCACCACGACCTTCCAGCAGCATCTGTTTGCCACCGGGAGCAAGATAGGCATGCCCTGGTTTAAGCACATCGCCATCTTCCGCTTCCTTGACGCCAATCTGACATAACCCGTTGAGACGGGCAGCAAACGCGGCGGTAAAAGTGGCTGGCATATGCTGGATAAGCAAGATGGGATGGGGAAAATCCCCCGGCAACTTGGTCAGCACATTTTGCAAAGCAACTGGTCCGCCGGTAGAAGTACCGATCGCCACCAACTGATAACTCTTACCACTGCGTTTGAATGAAGCACTTGGCACAGTGCGTTGCAGGTCAGGCTGACGATCTGAAGATCTGGGCGCTGTGCTGCCCAGCGGAGCACGAGCAACGGGTTCAGGTGCTTTGGGGCGAGCAGCGGATGTCATCAGGAAGCGCTTGCGAGAGATCTCCTTTACCCGCTGTTGCAATAGCCTGACCGCTTCATCTTTGTCTCTGGCAATGTCCTCAAACTTCTTGGGCAAGAAATCGAGGGCACCGGCGTCCAGCGCATCAAGCGTAGCCTTGGCCCCTTCATGGGTCAGGGAGGAGAACATCAGAATGGGGGTTGGGCACTTGGCCATGATCTCCCGCACCGCACTGATGCCATCCATCACGGGCATCTCGATGTCCATGGTGATCACATCAGGGCGCAGTGACAGCGCCTTGTCCACCGCCTCACGTCCATTCTGGGCCGTATCAATCACCGTCAGCATGGGATCCTGATTGATGATCTCGCTCACCCGACGGCGAAAGAAGCTCGAATCGTCGACAACTAATACCTTGACTGCCATTGTTGTTTTTCTAACTCCTTGGGCCTGAGCTATTAATGTCTACGCGCATATGCTTTGAGCAGACTCGGCACATCCAAAATAAGAGCGATTCCGCCATCACTGGTAATCGTCGCACCGGCCATGCCAGGGGTGCCTTGCAGCAGGTTATCAAGTGGCTTGATCACCACCTCTTCCTGACCAATCAAGCTGTCTACCACAAACCCGATTTGCTGAGTGCCAATCTGCACGATCACCACATGTCCGGTATCCTGACGTGAACGCTTGTTGGCGCCACGAATCAACCACTTGTGCAGATAGAAGAGCGGTATCGCCTTCTCGCGCACAATGATGGTGAGCTGGCCATCAACCATGTTGGCCTTTTTCAGATCCAGATGGAAAATCTCGTTCACACAACCAAGGGGAAGTGCGAAGGTCTGCTCACCCACTTCCACCATCAGAGTTGGCAGAATGGCCAGCGTCAACGGAACCTTGATTTCGAGACGGGTACCTTTCCCCCAGGTGGAATCGATGTGCACCGATCCATTGAGGCTGACAATGCTGGTTTTAACCACATCCATTCCGACACCACGGCCAGAGATATCAGAGATCTCGGCCTTGGTTGAAAAGCCCGGAGCAAAGATCAGGTTATAGGCATCGTTGTCGCTCATGCGAGCGGCAGTATCTGCATCCAGAACACCGCGACTGATTGCGATGGACTTGAGTTTCTCAGGATCCATCCCTGCCCCATCATCCTCGATGCAAAGCAGAATATGGTCACCTTGCTGGGAGGCGCTAAGGGTAATTGTCCCTTGCCGCGGCTTGCCCGCTTTCTCCCGCACATCCGGCATTTCGACCCCGTGATCGCAGGAGTTGCGAACGAGGTGAACCAGAGGATCGGCGAGCGCCTCTACCAGGTTTTTATCCAGATCGGTCTCTTCCCCCACCATCACCAGCTCAATCTCTTTCTTGAGGGTTCTGGCCAGATCACGCACCACGCGCGGGAAACGACCAAATACCTTCTTGATTGGCTGCATGCGGGTTTTCATCACCGCACCTTGCAGGTCAGCCGTTACCACATCCAGATTGGCAACCGCCTTTGACATCTCTTCATCATTACTGGCAATACCCAAGCTCACCAGCCGGTTACGAACCAGTACCAACTCACCTACCATGTTCATGATGACATCGAGGGTCTTGGTATCCACCCGCACCGTCGTATCGCTTTGCACGGCACTGTTTTCTACTGGCGCAGGCGCAGACTTGGCGGCTGGTGCTGGAGCCTTGGCTACTTCAGCGGGTTTTGCGGGGGCAGCCGGTGCTGGTTTGGCTACAGGAGTGGCCGATTTGGGCGGAGTCACCGCAGCAGGTGCGGCAGGTGCGGCAGGTGCGGCAGGTGCGGCAGGTGCGGCAGGTGCGGCAGGTGCCATAGTACTCTGAGGCCCTTGACCACGACCATGCAATTCATCGAGCAGACGCTCAAACTCATCATCATCGATAAGCTCGTCCACCTCTTTTTGCACCGACTTCAGAGGATTTACCTCTGGCGCCCCCATGTGCTGTCCCTGACCATGGAGCTGATCCAACAAGGCCTCAAACTCATCATCGGTGATATCGCCAGAGCCACCCGCTATCGGGGCTGCAGCAGCCGTCTTGGTCGGAGCACCGCCCACGCCGTGGAGCTCGTCCAGCAGACGCTCGAATTCGTCTGCAGAAATTTCATCGATCGAGCCGCCGCCATTGACAGGAGCAGGCTCGCTGCTGATGGCTGCGGGTTCAAAAACTTCTGGAGCAACTTCTTCAACAACTACCGGTGCTACAGGTTCAGATTCTACAGCCGCAGCCGCAGCCGCACTGGTAGCAGTGCGCAGTTGCTCTTCCCCTTCTGGCTTGCACAACTCATGGAGGTCATGAAGCAAATCATCTGACGCAGGGCTGGGTGCTTCGCGATTTTGAACCTGGGCGAACATGACATTGATGGCATCCAGCGCTTGCAGGATTACATCCATCAGCTCCGCAGTAACGGTTCGCTTGCCATTACGCAAGATATCGAACACGTTTTCCGCACCGTGGCATACATCAACCAGTTCACCGAGCGACAGAAAACCTGCCCCCCCTTTCACGGTATGGAAACCGCGAAAGATGGCATTCAACAGGTTCTTGTCATCGGGCCGCTTTTCCAAGTCGACCAGTTGTTCAGACAACTGTTCCAATATTTCGGATGCTTCGACCAGAAAGTCTTGCAGTATGTCTTCATCAACTTCGAAGGCCATGCGTCACTCCATTAGAATCCCAAGCTAGACAGCAGATCGTCCACATCATCCTGACCATTGACCACATCGGCACGAGCCTCGGGGTTCATGATAGGGCCCTCTGCTTCAATCCCGTTGACAGGAATACTACGAGTTGAATGCTCAGCAGAAGCCTCACCAAACATGGTCAGCATTTCTATTAATTTTGTTTCAACTTCCTGAACAAGCTTGATGACCTTGCGGATCATCTGACCTGTCAAATCCTGAAAATCTTGTGCCATCAGGATTTCTGTCAGCAGTTGCCGTAATTTATCGGCATCAGACTCTGAATCCTTAATAAAATCATCAAGTTGGTGACATAAGGATTTGAACTGCCCCACGCTCATGTCACGAGACATCAGGGCATTCCAGTTCGGCATCACCAGCTGGATATTGTCATTCAGGCGATCCGCTATCGGCAAACTGGCTTCCACCGCATCCATTGTGCGATTGGCCGCTTTGTCGGTCATATCGATAACGTAGCTCAAGCGTTCCCGAGCATCGGGAATATCATGAGTAGCCAAATCGGGAATACGGGGATCAAGGCGAAATTCTTGAAGTGAATCATGCAGTTGTCGGGTCAGCTGACCTACTTTTTCAAACAGATCGGCTGCGTTGGGGGCACATACTTCGGCAAGCAGTTCATCGGCCAGCTCAAATTCGCCTTGCTCCAGATGAGCAACAAGCATCCTTGCCTGGTCGAGCGAAATCATTGCTCTCGTTTTGGCCATCATCCCTGCAGCTCCTTAGCCAATTCGTTCGAAAATTTTGTCGAGTTTTTCTTTGAGCGTTGCTGCGGTGAAGGGCTTGACGATGTAACCGTTGACGCCAGCTTGGGCGGCTTCAATGATCTGCTCACGTTTGGCTTCAGCAGTTACCATCAGTACCGGCAGATGCTTGAGCTTCTCATCGACACGGATGGCTTTAAGCAGGTCAATACCTTGCATGCCAGGCATGTTCCAGTCGGTAACTACAAACTGAAAATCACCATTTTTCAGCATCGGCAGCGCTGTATTGCCGTCATCCGCCTCATGGGTATTGTTGAATCCCAAGTCGCGCAGCAAGTTCTTGATAATCCGGCGCATCGTTGAAAAATCGTCAACAATGAGGATTTTCATGTTCTTGTCCAAAATTCCCTCCTAAATAGCCACCAGAGTGGCTCACTTACATGATGCTAAAAACGGGTTGTGTCGTGCGGATTATGCCTTAGAGTTTCATCTCAGTGTAGCCAGTACAAACACTTATAGATGCCAATCTCTCAAACGAGCACGCAATCTGTGCATTGCCTGACTGTGGATCTGGCTCACACGCGACTCGCTGACATTCAAAACCTCGCCAATTTCACGCAAATTCAGCTCTTCATCGTAGTAAAGAGAGAGAACCAAAGCTTCTCTCTCTGGTAGACGACCAATTTGCTCGGATAATTGAATCTGAAATCGCTCGGCAGCCAATTCATCGAATCCCGAGCCTGAAGGAGCATCATCGGGGTTACCGATCACATCCTCGCTGACCCCCAGATCCTCGATACCGATAATTTTGCCGCAAGAGACGTCTTGCAGCATCGCATGGTAATCAGCGATGGAGACCCCCATCTCGGCAGCAACCTCGGTATCTCGCGCGTCACGCCCGTGCGTCTGCTCGACATTCTCGATCGCTTCTGCAATAGCCCTGCTGTTGCGATGCACTGAACGGGGCACCCAGTCACCACGCCGGATCTCATCCAGCATGGCGCCACGGATGCGGATCCCGGCATACGTCTCGAAGCTTGCTCCCTTGCTACCGTCAAAGTTGCGGGAGGCTTCAAGCAGCCCAATCATACCTGCCTGGATCAGGTCATCCAGCAAGACACTGCTGGGCAGGCGAGCCAACAAATGCTGGGCAATTCGCTTGACCAGGGGAGCATGACGCTCCACCAGCACGTAGGAATCCTGATGACGCAAGTACGCTTGGGCTTTATTCACGGGAACCTTCCTGTGTTGTGGCCGGTTTCTGCAACAAATTTTCCAGGAAAAACTCCAGATGGCCGCCTGGCTGGTTGGGAACCGGCCAGCTCGCCGCCTTGTTGGCAAGGGCCCGGAACGCCAGTGCGGCCGGCGACTTGGGAAACGCCTCGACAATCAACTTCTGCTTGCGCACGGCGGCACGCAGATTGGTGTCATAGGGTACACAGGCGACCAGTTCCAGCGAGGTGTCGAGGAAACGATCCGTGACCCGGGTCAGTTTGGCAAAGAGCTCCTGCCCTTCGCGCAGACTGCGCACCATATTGGCCACTACCTTGAAGCGGAACACACCGTGATCTTTGGAGAGGATCTTGATGAGGGCGTAGGCATCGGTGATGGAGGTCGGCTCATCGCAAACCACCACCATGATGTCCTGAGCTGCTCGGGTGAAGCTCAGCACCATGTCGGAGATCCCCGCAGCCGTATCCACCAGCAGGATGTCGACCTGGGTCTTCATCTCGCTGAAGGCACGGATAAGCTCGGCATGCTGCACCGGAGAAAGCTCGACCATGGACTGGGTGCCCGAGGTCGCAGGCACGATCATCATGCCGTAGGGGCCTTCGACGATGATATCGTCGATGGTGCATTCACCCGCCAGGACATGAGAGAGGTTGCGATGAACCCGCAGCCCAAGCATGACGTCGACGTTGGCCAGACCCAGGTCGGCATCCAGCACCATCACCCGCTTGCCTTGGGCGGCCATGGCTCCGGCCACGTTCAGGGTCACGTTGGTCTTGCCCACGCCACCTTTACCACCGGAAACGGCGATTACTTTTACTCGATTGTTTTGACGCATTTTGCGCAGACCACTCGCCTGATCCATATACATGTTACTCATAAAACTCCGAATCTTCGGCCTCGCCAAAGCCTGCGCCCCAGAAATAGGGCTCCTCTGTTTCTCGCTCCAGCGAGCCCATGGCAGCCCCGACGAGCTGCGCCGCATTGGCAACCTGAATATCTTCCGGAACCCTTTGTCCGTCAGTGATATAGCTGATGGGCAATGAATTCTGGATACACACGTTAATCACTTCGCCCAGATTCAGACTTTCATCCAATTTGGTAAGTATGCAGCCGCTTAATGGAATACGCCGGAAATGGTCAACCGCTTCCTGCATCACCCGACGCTGGGAAGTTGCCGACATCACCAGATAACTGCGGATCCGTACCTTGGCATTCTTGACCAGGGTATCGAGCTGCTCGGTCAACCGGATATCCCGTTGGCCCACCCCGGCCGTATCGATAAGTACCAGCCGACGATGGCGGAACTGATAAAGGGCATTGGCCAGCTCTTCGGCATCACGCACCTGCCGTACCGGGCAACCCATGATGCGACCATAGGTCTGCAGCTGTTCATGGGCACCAATCCGGTAGTTGTCGGTGGTGATCAGCGCCACCTGCTCGGCGCCATACTTCATGGCGAAACGGGCCGCCAGCTTGGCGATGGTGGTGGTTTTGCCCACCCCGGTCGGACCAAGCAGCGCCACCGCGCCGCCCTGACGCATGATCTCGTCCTCACTGATCTTGAGCTGGGCCGTCAGCACTTCGGCCAACTGGGCCATCGCCTGATGGATGGACATATCTTCGGGGATCAGTCCCGCCAGTTGATCGGCAAAGGCATCATCAAAGCCGAGCTTTTTGAGCTCCTTGATCAGCAGGGCCCGCATCGGTTCGCGGCGCTCCACCTCTTGCCACATCAGCCCGGAGATCTGGTGCTCCAGCAATTTGCGGATGCTGGCCATCTCCTTGCGCATCCCCTCCATCTCCTGATCCCGCTGGGCAGGTTGAGGAGCACGCGGGCCGGACGCAACCCGGGCCTTGGGTTTGGCAGGTTCGGGGGCTGCGCCCCACTGCCCCTGCTCGGCCAATGTTCTGGGCGCTGCATTGGCAGCGGCCAGACCGGCCGATTGGGTATTGCCCATTGGCGCCCCATTGCCCGGCTTGAGCTTCTGCTGGCGCGCCAGCAAGGCGGCCAGGGTATCGGCATAATGTTCGTTCTGCTCCTTCGCCGGCGACGGCTCGGGGCGGATCATCTGCCGTGCAGCAGACGAAATATTGACGCTCTCATCGTTCAGCTGACGGCGAACCGGCGCATCTTTGGGCCCCGGAACCTGGGATTGATAATCGACTGCGGCGACTATCTCTACCCCTCCGGTGACCTTCTTGTTGGACATGATGACGGCGTCAGGCCCGAGAGTCTCCTTGACCTCGGCCAGAGCCGTTCGCATATCCTTGGCAAAAAACCGCTTAATCTTCACCCGTCGTCTCCGCTAACTAGTTCTGCCCTACCGCACTGACGATGCGGATCTGCTTGTCGTCGGGCACTTCCTGATAAGACAGAACGCGCAATCCAGGAATGGCATTCTTGACAAATTTCGCCAGGGTATTGCGCAAGATCCCCGATGTCAGAAGCACGGCCGGTTGGCCTTCCAATTCTTGTCGTTGAGTGGCTTCCACCAGCGAGCGCTGCATCCGCTCTGCCAGACCCGGTTCAATACCGGCACCATCACCGCCACCAGCCTGCAGGGATTGATGCAATATACGTTCCAATTCCGGCGCCAAGGTAATCACCGGCAGCTCGGGATCGGGGCCTGCAATCTCTTGCACAATCAGGCGACGCAGGGCAATCCGGCAAGCGGCCGTGAGCACTTCCGGATCCGGACTGCGCGGCGCGTATTCAACTAGGGTCTGCAGGATAGTGCGCATATCGCGGATTGGCACGCCTTCATTGAGCAAATTCTGCAATACCTTCACAAGGTTACCCATGCTGATCACTTCCGGCACCAACCCTTCGACCAGCTTGCTCTGATGTTTGCCAATCATGTCGAGCAGTTGTTGTACCTCGTCATGACCCAGCAGCAGAGCCGCATGGTTGGTCAGGATCTGGCTCAGATGGGTAGCCACCACGGTCGCGGTATCCACCACCGTATACCCCAGCGTCTGTGCCTGAGAGACCATCTCCTTGGCAACCCAGACCGCTTCCAGTCCGAAGGCGGGATCCCGGGTGGCTATCCCCTGGATCTGGCCGAACACCTGCCCCGGATTGATGGCCATCTCCTTATCATGGTAGACATTGGCCTCGCCGGTACTGACCCCCATCAAGGTGATGCGGTATTGGTTTGGCGCCAGATCCAGGTTGTCGCGAATGTGGACGGCCGGGACCAGAAAGCCCAGCTCTTGTGAGAGTTTCTTGCGCACCCCTTTGATCCGGTTGAGCAGTTCGCCCCCCTGATTGCGATCCACCAGCGGGATCAGCTGATAACCCACTTCCAGCCCGATGATGTCCACCGGCATCACATCATCCCAGCTCAGCTCTTTCTGCTCATGAGGTTGTTCGGCAGTGGCAGGCAGCAGCTCGCCCTTGGCCGCTTTGGCGGCAGCCAGTTTCTCGCGGCGCAGCAACCACCAGGCGCCAGCGGCGGCAAGAGCCCCCAGACTCAGGAAGGCGAAATGCGGCATCCCCGGCACCAGCCCCATCATCAGCAGAATCCCGGCCGAGATGATCAGCGCCTTGGGATTGTCAAACAGCTGGCCTAGTACTGCGGTACCCATGTCCTGATCGGTATTCTGACGGGTCACTATGATGGCGGCGGCGATGGAGAGCAGCAGGGAGGGGATCTGCGCCACCAGACCGTCACCGATGGCCAACAAGGTATAGATCTCGGCCGATTCGCTGAAGGTCAGCTGGTGCTGCATCATCCCGATGATGAAGCCGCCGATGATGTTGATAAAGAGGATCATGATGCCCGCAATGGCATCCCCTTTGACAAACTTGGAGGCACCATCCATGGAGCCGTAGAAGTCAGCTTCCTGGGTCACATCCTGGCGACGCTTCTTCGCCTCTTCCTGATTGATGAGGCCGGCGTTCAAATCGGCATCGATGGCCATCTGTTTGCCCGGCATCGCATCAAGGGTAAAACGGGCACTCACTTCCGCGATCCGCCCGGCACCCTTGGTGATCACCACAAAGTTGATGATCATCAGGATGGTGAAAACGATGATGCCGACCGCATAGTTGCCGCCGATCACCACGTTACCGAACGCTTCGATCACATGGCCGGCCGCCGCACTACCATTATGACCTTCCAGCAACACCACCCGGGTCGAGGCGACGTTCAACGCCAACCGCAGCAAGGTAGCGAGCAGCAGTACGGTCGGGAAGGCAGCAAATTCCAGGGGGCGGCGGGTATAGACGGATACCAGCAGCACCACGATGGAGAGGGCAATGTTGAAGGAGAAGAGCACATCCAGCATCAACGGCGGGATGGGTAACACCACCATGCCGAGCGCGGCCAATACCAGCAGAGGGGTGCCAAGGCCTTTGCCCAATACTCCCCGGTACTCTTTGAACTGGCCCAATACTGCCTTGAATTCCATCGCTCTTCTCAATTTCAACCTGCTGGTGCCAGATTAAAGCAAACATCAAGCCAACAATACAAGGCATTGAAATGCAATGGATTTATTTTGACTACGTCAGAACTTTGTCATTTGCGATATTCGGTCGGAATGGGGAGATCTTTAGCCAGCGGCTGGGGACGGCGTCCCTGACCACGACGGAATTTCTTAAGCTGGAAGACATAGGCGAGCACCTGGGCAACCGCCGCAAACAGCCCTTCCGGGATCTCGTGGCCCAGCTCGGTTGAGTAGTAAATAGCCCGAGTCAAAGCCGGTGACGGCATGATCGGGATCTCGTACTCTCTGGCGATCTCCCTGATCTTCATTGCAATTTCATCTGTGCCCTTGGCCACGACCTTGGGCGCGGCACCGGGTTTGCTCGCATCATACTTGAGCGCAACCGAGTAATGGGTCGGGTTGGTGATCACCACATCGGCCTTGGGTACATCCCCCATCATCCGGCGCATCGCCATCTGCATCTGCAACTGACGGATCTTGCCCTTTACCTCGGGCTTGCCTTCGCTGTCCTTGAACTCGTCCTTGACCTCCTGTTTGGTCATCTTGAGCTGACGCATATGGTTCCACTGCTGGAACGGCACGTCGATGGCAACGATGGGAAGCAGGGCGCAGCAGAGGATGATCAGCATCCAGAGAAACAACTCCAGCGCATCGATAATGCCGCCGGGAAATCCCTCCATTGAGAGATTGAGCAGGTGATTGAACTGGCTGGATAGCATCCACCAGGCAAACAGGGTGATGAACACCACCTTGGCGATGGATTTGACCAGCTCGATCAGCGACTGCACCCCGAACATGCGCTTGAGGCCGCTGAATGGACTCAGCTTGCTCATCTTGGGCATCATAGCTTCGGTGGAGAAGTTCATCCCCCCCATCAGGGTGTTGCCGATAAAAGCGGCAATCGCCACCAGTGCAAACAAGAGTCCCAGCGGAAGCACCAGTTCCCCCAGCAGCGCCGGCACCATAGCGATCATGGCATTGGGATCGAACGCCTGCTCCCGGTCCAGGGTAAAGCCCATGGTGACAACCTTGATCATGGCGGTCGCCAGCGAGCCCTTGAGCATCAGCAGGCCAAATACTGCCGAGAGCAGAACGCTAGCGGTCCCCAGCTCTTTTGAACGTGCAATCTGCCCTTTTTCACGAGCCTGTTGCAGTCGTTTGCCCGTGGGTTGTTCGGTACGTTCCTGGTCGGTATCAGCCATGAGCGCCCCCGAAACACTGGGTGTTGATCAGCTCGCAGCTAACCTCCTGCACCCGCTCCCACATGATGTCGAAGTGACCGAGGAACCCGCCGATAGTGAGCCAGAGGATCAGCAGACCCGACATCATACTGACCGCAAAACCGATACTGAAAATGTTGAGCTGCGGCGCCGCCCGGGTCATGACGCCAAAAGCGAAGTTGATCAGCAGCAGGGCGACGATGGCAGAAAGGGCCATCACCAGTGAGGCCTGATACATCACTCCGAGAAAACCGATCAGGGTACGGATGGCCGGTAAAGTGAGTCCAGCGTCCGACACCGGCAAGGTTTCAAAGCTGAGGATCACCAGCCGCAGCATCACCAGATGGCCATCCAGCGCCAGAAACACCAGGGTCGCCAGCATCAGATAGAATTGACCCACCACGGGGGCCGACTGGCCATTCATCGGATCCACCAGGGTGGCAAAGCCGAGGCTGGTTTGCATGGCGATGACCTGACCGGCCATCACGAAGCTCTCCATCAGAAACTGGGTCATCAGACCGAGGGCAATACCGATCAGCAGCTGCTGGCCCAATACCAGAAAACTGCCAGCAGAGAAGAGCTCGATAGGGGGCATTTTCGGAAGCAACGGGGCTATCAGAAAGGTGATGGCCAAAGCCAGCCCCATCCGTACCCGCGCAGGAGCAAGGCGGCTGCCAAACACAGCCATCACCATCAGCAGACTGCTCACCCGCGCCAGCGGCCAGAGGATGGAAGACAACCACTCCATGATCAGAGCGGTTGTGTAGGTCATCCCACCACCTCGGGGATTTGGTTCACCATCAGCACGAAGAAGTCCATCAGACTCTGCAAGCCCCAGTGAGCGCCAGCCCCCAGCGCAAACAGTGTCACGATGAGACGAGGCAGAAAGCTCAGGGTCTGTTCGTTGATGGAGGTGGCCGCCTGAAAAATGGCTACCACCAGGCCGATAGCGAGGCTGGGCAGGATCACAGCGCTGACCATGATATTGACCAGCCAGAGCGCCTCGCGAAAGACGTCGACAAAGGTTTCAGGACTCATGTTCGGGCTCCTTGCGCTCGACCGGCTAACCGGCACCCAGTCCGAAACTGTTAGCCAGCGACCCCAGAATGAGATTCCAGCCATCCACCATCACGAACAGCATCAGCTTGAAAGGCAGCGAGACGATCATCGGCGAGAGCATCATCATCCCCATCGCCATCAGAATACTGGCGACCACCAGATCGATGACCAGGAACGGCAGGAACAGCATAAAACCAATCTGGAAGGCGGTTTTCAGCTCGCTGGTGACAAACGCAGGGATCAGCACCCGTAGCGGCACATCGGCAGGTTTCTCCACCTGCACGTTGGCGATCTCCATAAAGGTGTTGAGATCCTTGATCCGGGTCTGGGCCAGCATGAACTGGTGGATGGGCAACTCGGCCCGCTCCAGCGCCTCCTTTGTCTGAATGGTCTCGGCCAGATAGGGCTGCAATGCCTCATCATTGATACGATCCAGTACCGGCGACATGATGAAAAACGACATGAACAGGGCAATGCCGATCAACACCTGGTTGGAGGGACTCTGTTGCAGACCGATCGCCTGACGCAAGATGCCCAGCACAATGATAATGCGGGTAAACGAGGTCATCATGATCACCATGGCCGGCAAGAAGGAGAGCGCGGTCATCAGCGCCAGCACTTGCAGGGTCAGGCTGTACTCCTGAGAGCCATCCCCCATGGTCTTGACGGTCACCGCCGACATGGCGTCCTGTGCAAGCGCAGGCCAGGAGCAAAACAGTGGTATCAGCAGGCTGACCAGCAGCCCCGTTTTCAGCCATAAGCCGTTAGCTTTTTTCATGCTTGCCCATCAATTTGCCAAGCTGCTGGGAAAACGCCTGAGGCTGGTTTTCGTCCAGCGGCTCCTCCAGCCGGTAGAGAAAGTTAACCTGCTGCGGTGTTACGCCGACCAGTAGTTGCTGTTCGCCCACCTTGACCACCAGCAGCTTCTCTTTGTAACCCACCGGCAACGAGGCGATGACCCGCATCTGGCCGCCCCCCATGGCGGTCGCCAGCTTGCTCTTCTTGAGCAGAAAGCCCAGCACCAGAATGAGACCGATCACCATCAGACTGGAGAGCAACCAGGAGCTCAGACTAGGCACGTTGGCAGATGCCGCTGTCTCGGCAAAGGCCGGAACAGGCAGCAATAACAACAGGAGGCGCATCATTTGAGCTTCTTGATCCGTTCAATCTGGCTGATGACGTCAGTCAGGCGGATACCGAACTTGTCGTTCACCACCACCACCTCGCCGTGAGCGATCAGGGTACCGTTGACCAATACATCCAGCGGCTCGCCTGCAACACGATCCAGCTCCACCACCGAGCCCTGGTTCAGCTGCAACAGGTTGCGGATGCTGATCTGGCTGCGGCCCACCTCCATGGCGATAGTGACCGGAATATCGAGAATGGTGTCGAGCTTGCGACGCTCCTCGGCACTGATGGGGGCATCATCTTTCAACTCTTCCAGCGGGGCTGGCTTGGCTTCCGCCGTCACCTGCTCCTCCAGAGCCGCAGCCCAGGCATCAGCCATCAGATCCTCTTCCTCAGTTCCGCTCATCTTGTTTCCTTATGCTACTTCGTGACCGTTTACCGTAATAAACCGTCAATTATCGCTGTTGATCTTCGATACTGCGCTCGAGCTCTTCCAGCTCGGCCTCGCCATCAATTCGTACCCCGCCCCGGGTCACCAGATGCATCTCCGTCTTGACCCCTTCCGGACGTTTGAGCTTGTCGGTGATCTTGAGCGCCACATTATCCTTGGTGCGGCCCATCTTGGCGTGGAAAGTGGGCAAGTCCTCGACAAAGACCAGCAAATTTTCCGGCATATCGACCGGAATGATATCGCCAGGTCGCAGCTCCATCAGCTCACGCAGGGTGAGTTCGGTCTCCAGCAGCTTGGCCCGCAGCTCCACCTTGACGTCCATGATCTCATCACGCAGCGCCTTGCTCCAGCGTACGTCGGTATCCCCCTTGTCACTCTGCACACCGGCGTCCAGTAGCTCGCGGATCGGCTCTAGCATGGAGTAGGGCATCGCCACGTGGAAATCGCCGCCGCCACCGTCGAGCTCGATGTGGAACGAGCTGACCACGATCACCTCGGTCGGGCTGACGATGTTGGCCATCGCAGGGTTCACTTCGGAGTCGAGATACTCGAACCCCACGTCCATCACCGGCGCCCAGGCATCCTTGTAATCCTCAAACACCAGTTTGAGCAGCATCTGGATAATGCGCCGTTCGGTCGGCGTGAACTCGCGCCCTTCAATCTTGGCGTGATAACGGCCATCGCCACCGAAAAAGTTCTCCACCAGAATGAAGACCAGTCGGGCCTCCATGGTGATGAGCGCCGTCCCCTTGAGCGGGCGGAAGCGCACCATGTTGAGACTGGTCGGCACAAACAGGGTATGAACATACTCGCCAAACTTGAGCATCTGCACGCCGTTGATCGAGACCTCGGCGGTACGACGCATCATGTTGAACAGACTGATCCGCATATGGCGGGCGAAACGCTCATTCACCAGCTCCAGCGTCGGCATGCGACCACGGACGATGCGGTCCTGAGAGGAGAAGTCAAACTGGGCTACGCCGGGGTCTCCAGCGCCGCCTATCTCTTCCTCTTCGACATCATCGACACCGTGCAAGAGGGCATCAATTTCGTCCTGACTTAACAGATCGCTCACGCTTCACCTACTGCATTACAAAGCCGGTAAACAGCACTTGTTCGATAACGGGGGAAGAGACCAGGTCCTTGAGCACCCGACGGCACTCTTCCAGTGAATCCTTGCGCAGCTTCTCCTTGCCTTCAAAGGTCATCAGCTGTTCGGCACTGGCTGCACTGAATACCCGCAACAAGGTGCCTTCAATCAGGGGGATATTCTGTTTGGCCAGCGTCTCGTCGGCGGTGCCGCGCACCATCAGCTGGATCTTGATCTGCACCAGTCGATCTCGCTGGGCACCTGCGACGTTGAAGACAAAGGGGCGCGGCATACCGACATAGAGGGAAGGTTTAGGCGCTTCCTCCTTGGGGGCAGCCTCGGCACCTTCCGCCGCTTCAGCGGGCGGTTTATCGGAGCCGGAGAGCATCAGGAAGGCGCCAGCACCACCACCGCCCAGCAAAATAACCGCCAGGGCAATGATAATGATCAGCTTCTTTTTCTTGCCCGCAGCCGGGTCTTTTAGCGTCAACTCGTTATCGTCAGCCATCCCTTGTCCACCCTAGTCTCAAACTTGTTCGATATCATAAACTTACTCGGGATTGCATCAAGCATAGAAATCAATTCCGGAACCGTTTGTCGATTCCACCAGCAAACTGGGGTTGGAAGTGGTGAGTTCCCCTTCAACCAGCCCGTTACCGGACCACGGCTGACCACTACTCTGACCTTGCTGCCCCTGCCCGTTGAAGGTGGGCTGGCCCTGTTGCTGCTGTTGTTGCGACTGCTGCTGCACCTGCGTCTGACCAAGCTGGATCCCCTGCCCTGCCAGCATGTCACGCAGCCGGGGCATCGCCTGCTCCAGCATCTCGCGGGTCTGGCCATGTTGTACCACAAAATGGACGTTGGCCTGGCTGTCGGCCCCCATCTGAATCTGGATCTTCATCTTGCCAAGGCCGAGGGGGTCGAGCTGAATTTCCGCCTGTTGCAGTTTTTCGGCCAGCATCACATTGACCTTCTGGTGCAATTCGGCAGGTGCTTCCTGACTGGCCAGTTTCAAATGGGGTAAATTCTGCGGCTCACGGCGCAGCGTCGTCTCAGCGGCGGGCGCCCGGCTATCGGCTACCTGTGGCTGAGTCTGGCTGTTATGGCCATGCTGAACGGTCTGGCTCGGGCTGCTCTCACTGCTAGATGTCGTCGCAACCAGGCTCTTCTCCGCCTCACCGGCCTTCGGTTTTACCTCAAGCGAAACCGCTTTGCGTACCTCGTCGGTGCCGGTCACTTCCATCTGCTTGATGCCGGCTGAAATGGTCGACAGCGGTGCTTGCGGCCCCTGAGATTCAGCCTGTGCCAACACCTGCTGCGGCGCCACCATCACGGGGGCGGCAGCGCTATCGCTCTGAGCCGTCGCATTTGTCGTTACGCTGCTCTGGGCTGCGGCACTTTCTGCGGCACTCTGCGCCGTCCTCACGGGCGCCGAACCTTGATTAGCGGCGCTGGCTGGCTGCTGGCTACCCTCGGCGGCACCCTTTTCTGCCCCCTTGCCAGTTGCACCACTGCCCTCAGCCGTGGCTGTAGCTGTGCCAGCCTCAGGCTGCTTGAGCCCCTCATTGAAGGCCTTGAGCGCGGCCCCCTGAGTCGCGGCTTGCGTCGCCTGCCCCTTGTTAGTCAAAGCATTGCTGGCGGCGAGATCGGATTTGCTGTCGCCAGCCTCTTTTGCAGCGAGTGACTCCGCGGATTTGGCGGTGCTTGCCGACTCATCGACCGGCAGCACCTTGGCCAGCTGGGCCAGCTGGGCCATTCGCTCTGCCCCCGTGAGGGGCTTGGTCTGCTTGCCATCTGCTCCGAGGGTTTCGCCCTTGGCAAAGGCTTTCTCCCCGGACTGCCCATCCGCAGTGGTGGCGGCATCTTCACCTTCAGAGGAGAGAACGGCAGCAGAGGCATCGCCCTTAGCCACCACTCGCGCCGCTGAGGACGATACGGTGGTTTCTGAAGCCGAATTGGCGGTCGTCGCCAGCGGCGACTGCGCCCCGGTCTGACCGGCAAGCTGGCTGGCAATCCTGACAGCGGCAGGAGTCTGCTCGCTTTCATCAAGCTCAATCCCCTCCAGCTCACCCTCTTGCGGCAACGGATTGCCGTCTACCGCAGTGGCGCTCTGTTGGGCCGCCACCGCCAGCTGGGGAGTCACTAGCGAGGTATCGAGCTTGAGGGAATCTTGCAGGCGCAGCAGAAAGTCGGTGGCAGGGACCTCCTCCACCTTGTTGTCGGCGTCAGGATCCTGCTCCTTGCCGATCTCCTCTTTTGGAGAGACGCTTTCGGTCGCCAAAGATTTGGCTGATCGGACATGATTACCGCCCTGAGTTGCCTCGGCGGCGCCCTGTTCGCTGTTCCGGGCCTTGGCAATCAGGGTGGCGAAATCCCCCTTGCTGTCGCTGCCGGTTCCCCCATCGATGCTTTTGCTCTCGACGGAACCGCTCAGAGGCGCTTTGTCCAACCCGTTGGCCGGAGCCGAAGGTGTTTGTGTCAACAGTGTCTGCATCATGATGGGATCCCTGAATTCTGGTGGCCCCCAAAGAGATGGCCGCCGACAATGTCCATATCAAAGCAAGTTACAGGCCAGATTGATGAAAGCGTCGCAACATGGCGTACTCATCCAGCATCTTCTGCTCCTGACGCTGGGCTTTCTGCTGCTCGCGGCTCGCTTGCTTCTCCAGCAACAGCTCTACCGCCTTGCGCCGCTGCTGGGCCGCCAGCCACTCTTCACGGCGCTGTTCCAGCGCCTGACGCACCTGCAACACCCCTTCGTACTGCTGGGTCGCTGCCTGTTCGAGCTTGTTGATAAAAGCGTGATACTGGGTATTTTGCTGGGGCGAAATCCCCTGCAGGCCGCGATCGGTCCACTGCTGGTGATAGATCTGGCGGTACTGGTTGAGGGCATTTTGCTGATCCATGAACAGCTTGAGATCCTGCTGCGCCTTCACCAGTGCCAGCGCACACTGCTGCTCCGCTTCCACCAGCCGATCGGCCAACAATACCAGCCCTTTACTCATCGTCGACCTCTCTGTTACCGACCATCATCAGCGCATCAATGGCATCGCCACCATCTGCAAGGCTTGCAGGCCATCATCGTAGTGAATGACCTCGCGCATCCCCTGCTGCAAGAACTGATCCAGATAGGGTTTTTGAATGATGGCGCGGTCAATGCGCGGATCGGAACCCTGACTGTAGGCACCGATGGTGATGAGATCCCGATTCTGCTGATAGAGGGAGTAGAACTGCTTGAGGGTGCGCGCCAGATCCATATGTTCCGGCGAGGTGACCATAGGCATAACCCGGCTGATGGACTTCTCGATATCGATGGCCGGATAGTGGCCCGCATCAGCCAGCTCGCGCGACAGCACGATGTGGCCATCGAGGATCGCCCGCGCCGCATCGGCAATGGGATCTTGCAGGTCATCCCCCTCGGTCAGGACGGTGAAGAAGGCGGTGATGGAGCCCTGGCCGTCACTGCCGTTACCCGCCCGCTCCACCAGCGCCGGTAATTTGGCAAATACCGAGGGCGGATAACCCTTGGTCGCCGGCGGCTCGCCCACCGCCAGCGCGATCTCACGCTGGGCCTGGGCATAACGGGTAAGAGAGTCCATCAAGAGCAACACGTTGAGCCCCTGATCGCGGAAATATTCTGCAATGGCCAGCGCCGTTTCACACCCCTTGAGCCGCATCAGCGGCGAGGCGTCAGCGGGAGCCGCCACCACCACGGAGCGGGCACGGCCCTCCTCTCCCAGAATGTCCTCGATAAACTCTTTCACCTCCCGGCCCCGTTCACCGATGAGGCCGACCACTACCACATCTGCCACCGAGCCGCGGGTCATCATGCCCAGCAGTACCGATTTACCGACACCGGAACCGGCAAACAACCCCATCCGCTGGCCCTGACCAACCGTCAGCACGGCGTTGATGGCGCGTACCCCCACGTCCATCGGCTGATGGATCGGGCGGCGAGAGAGCGGGTTGATGCGGTGCTGGGCAAACTGCACGGTCTGGGAGGAGAGAATGGGGCCGAGGCCATCGAGTGGCTGACCAATGCCGTCGATGACCCGACCAAGCAGGTTCATCCCAACCGGAATGCCGTGCTCTTCGGTGATGGGCACCACCCGGGCACCGGGGATCACCCCCTTGAGCTGCTCGCTCGGCATCAGATAGAGGCGATCGCCAGAAAAACCGACCACTTCAGCCTCCAGCGTCCCATCAAGGGTATCGATGCGGCAGAGAGCACCAATGGCGGCGCGGCAGCCAATGGCTTCGAGGGTCAGCCCCACCACCCGGGTCAATTTGCCAGCGACCGGCGGTTTGGGGGCGCTGTCGCGTACCTTGTACCCTTGCAACCGGTTCAGTAGCGAGCCGCTCATCTGGCCTCCTGAGAGCTAAAAAGTGCAGCCGGACGGCAACGTCCGGCATCGGTTATGGGCGTGAATCCTGCGAAGCCGGTTTCTGCGACGCATTGTCCCGCAAGAAGTTGCGCAGCAACTGATCGATGCGCCCGGAGAGGGTCAAATCGATGCTGGAGAGCTCGGTCGCCAGTTGCAGATCGCCGGGAGAGAGGGTGGGATCGCTCTGCAATCGCCAGTGGCGCTTGGCGCACTCTTCGGCGCCAAATGCCTGTTCGATTCGCGCGATATCGTCGGGATGCAACATCAGAGTCACCCCCTGTTCGGCGGCAGGCAGCAAGGCCAGCCCCTCTTTAAGCGCCTCCAGCAGAATGCGGGGGGAGGTCTCCGCTTCGTGACGAATAAGCGCGCGGGCCAGTTGCATCACCAGCGAGACCAACTGCTGCTCCACCGCCTGATCCAGCTCGTTAAGCGGATTGGCAAGGCGCGCGGCGAGCCCCTGCCAGTGGGCAATCTCCTGCTCCACCAGCTCGCGGCCCATAGCCAGCCCCTCCTCGCGCCCCTGTTCGAGACCGGCAGAGTGGCCCTGTTGCAATCCTTCCAGCTTGCCCTCTTCCATACCCTTGGCATAACCGGACTCACGCCCCTCGGCCATCCCCTCTTCCCAGGCGGCCTGACGGATCGCTTCAAGCTCCTCGGCGGTGATGCTGGGGGTCGGCTCCTGTTCGGGCTCCGGCTCCACCACCTCCTCTTCCTGCTGATACCAGTCAGGGGCAAGGCCAAGAGCATTGGTGGGGGCCCCCGCCTCTATCTCGACCTCCATCTCGGGCCAGCCCCAGGTCTCAACCCGGGCATCATCGCCCTCGGGGCGCACATACCCACGCAGTTTGTTGTTCATGCTTTGCGCGGCTCCTCACCACTGCCTGATGCGGGCTTGGCATCGCGGTTCTGTTTATGGGCCATGGCTTAGAGGAACTCCTCGCCGCCACCGGCACCCAGCATGATTTCGCCGGCATCCGCCAGACGACGGGCGATGGAGAGGATCTCTTTCTGGGCCGCTTCCACTTCGGAGACCCGGATCGGCCCCATGGCCTCCAGATCGTCTGCCAGCATTTCGGCCGCCCGTTTGGACATGTTCTTGAAGATCTTCTCGCGCATCTGATCGTCGGAGCCCTTGAGGGCACGTTGCAGCAGATCCCCAGGCACTTCCCGCAGCATGGTCTGGATGCCGCGATCGTCCACATCGATGAGGTTTTCGAACACGAACATCAAATCCTGGATCTGCTGGCTCATCTCTTCGTCCGACTCGCGGATGGAGTCCATCAGCTGGCCTTCGATATTGGTATCCAGATAGTTCATGATGTTGGCGGCAGCCTTCAGGCCGCCCATCTTGGCTGCCTGGGCACCGGCCGCACCGGCGAACTGTTTCTCCATGATGTCGTTCAACTCTTGCAGTGCCGCAGGTTGTACCTCTTCGAGGTTGGCGATACGCATCACCAGATCGAGGCGCACCTGCTCCGGGAACTGGCTCAGGATCTCGGCAGACTGCTCAGGCTCCAGATAGGAGAGCACGATAGTCTGGATCTGCGGGTGTTCGTTCTGGATGATGCTGGCCACCTGACGGGCATCCATCCACTTGAGCGAATCGAGGCCGCGGGCGCCGGAACCGAGAATGATCTGGTCCACCAGATTGCTCGCCTTGTCCTCGCCAAGGGCCGCCACCAACGCCTTGCGCACGAAGTCTTCGCTGCCGATACCGATGTTGGTGTACTTCTGGATATCGTCGATGAATTGACGGTGCACCGCCGCCACCCGATCGTGACTGAAGTCGGACATGGAGGCCATCGACATACCGAGCCGCTGCACCTGCTTGGGCTCGAGATGACGGAAGATCTGGGCGGCATCCTCTTCATTGAGGCTCAGCATCAGCACCGCAGCCATCTCCATCCCCGACATCTGGTCGAGGATCTGGCGCTGACTGTCGGTGATGTCATTGCCGGTGACTTGACTCTTCTTTTCTTCAGGCATCTTTGTTCGTTACCCATTCTTTAATGACCTGAGCGGCCAGATCCGGCTCGTTCGCCACCAGCGCACGTACCGCCTTGAGCAAGTCTTCATCACGGTGCAGATCCGGCAGTTTCAGCTGACCATCGCGTACACCAAATACCTGATCGTTCTCGACTTGCGCTGACAGCAGACTCAACTCGTCGTCGCCCCCCAGTACGGTGTGGTTGTCGAAATCCACTTCCCCTTCCGGTTTGGCATCCGGGTAGAGCAGTCGCTTGAGCATGGGGCGAACCACGGTGACGATCAAGACGATGATCACCAGTACCGAGGCGGCAATCCGCACCGCACGCCAGAACCAGGGCTGATCGTAGAGCGGCACCTCGGCCACGGTATCCAGCTCTGGGCGATTGAACGGAATCGCGACCACCTCAAGGGTATCACCCCGGGTCACATCAAAGCCAAGGCCACCGCTCAACAAACGGCGCAATGTATCGAGTTCTGCCTGGGTGCGCGCCTCACGAGTCACGGCCCCGTCGGCACCGGGCACCGCTTTGTAATCCACTGCAACCGAAACAGTCATGCGGCGAATGCCCCCCATCTGGCGACGGGTATGGCTGACGGTGGTATCCAGCTCGAAGTTGCGAGTCGCCTCTTTGCGGGAACGGCCAGAAGCGGCAGCGCTGGCACCATCACCACCGGTCGCCTCCTCGGGAATATTGGAGGCGGCAGGGGGCTGGTTGGAGAGGGCACCGGGCACCCCACCATTGCTGCCGCTGGCGCTGTTCTCTTCCATGGTCATCTCGGAGCGCACTGCAGGCAAGTCAGGGTTGTAAGTCTTGCGGGTCTGCTCCTGCTGGGAGAAGTCGAGGGAGAGATCCACTTCCGCCGTATAGTTGTCGGCCCCCAGCACCGGGATCAGGATGGCGTCAATTTTTTGTTTGTACTCCAGCTCCTGCTTCTGCTGCATGGCAAACTCTTTGCGAGTCTGGGCCGAGATCGGGTCTTGCGAGCCGGAGTTGAGCAGGCGGCCATTCTGGTCGGTGACGGTGACACGGGTCGGCTCAAGGCCGTGCACGGCAGAGGCAACCATATCGACGATGGAGTCCACCTCCCCCTGCCCCAGCGCCGCCCCTTTCAGGTTGAGCACCACGGTGGCACTGGGTTTGCGTTCGTTGCGGGCAAACACGTTGTCTTTCGGAATGGCCAGCAGCACCTGGGCCTTGGCCACATTCTGGAACTGCTCGATGGCGCTCGCCAGCTGGCGCTCGCGGCTCAGCTTCAGACGCTCGCTCTCCATCCGCTGGCTGACGCCGAAACTGGAATCTTTGAGCAGGATATCTTCACCACCGATGTTGCTATCGGTGGCATTGGCAAGACCGGCACGGGTCAGGGCCAGCTGGATAGTGGGGTAGCTTTCGGCGTTGACCAGCACGCTCTTGCCATCCACCTCGTAAGGGATCTTCTGCTGATCGAGGAAATCGAGAGTCTTCACCAGCTCCTGGGTGGTGTAGGTGCCGAGGGGACGCATGTCCGGCTCCTTGCCCCACAGCAGGATAAACACGGCAATGGCCAGACAGATGGCAAGCCCCAGGATCAGGGTGATTTGCCGCAGCACATCGGTGTTGGACAGGAAGCCCAGCGCCGAACTCTTCTGCTCATTTTCATCGAGGGCGGCGGTGCCCTCATCGTTTATCAGCAGATCGCCATTTTGGTCAGTAGCCACGATTTATGTCCTTATTGCTGACATGTTCATGATGTTCAGTCGTCATGGTTTATTGGCGTCGCTTATACCGGCATGTTCATGATGGTCTTGTAGGCATCGACCATCTTGTTGCGCACCTGTACCGTGGCTTCAAAGGCGATGGAGGATTTTTGGCCGGCGATCATCACCTCGGCCAGATCCACCGACTTGTCGCCCATGTCGAAACGGGTACGCAGGTCATTGGCGGCCCCTTGCAGCTCGTTGACGTTGCCAAGCGCCTGTTGCAGCAGCAGACCAAAGTCGGAGGTTACCTGACGACCGGGTTGTGCCAGCGGCGTTGCGCCTGCTTCGATCTTGAGCGCCTGCATCTCTTGCATCAGGCTGCTTGCACTAATTTCCATTTTCCATCCCCAGACAAATCATTGACGCTGGCATGCAACAAGCAATTAGAGTGCCAATGCGTTAAAAGCGCGATGCGGATGAGTGGCCAGACCAGACCGGACGGGTTCGACAACGGCAGGTGGCTCTGATTAAATCCGACTCTGACGCCCACTTTTGCTGGCTGGCAAGGAGTCCGCTCTGGATTATCGCAAACCCGTGTTCAAGGCGATGGACTACATCAGCCACCATCTGGATGACAATCCGGGCCTGGATGAGGTTGCAGCGGCGGCAGCCATCTCCACCTTCCACTTCCACCGTATTTTCAAGACGATGGTCGGCGAGACCATTGCCGGATTTACCCGGCGCCTGCGTATGGAGCGCGCTGCCCGTCGCTTGCTCGCCTCCCCCCAGAGCGATATCACCACCCTCGCACTGGCGGCCGGGTTCTCCAGCTCCCAGAATTTCGCCAAGGCCTTTCGCCTGCACTTCGCCATGAGCCCCTCGGAATACCGCCTGCTGCAGGGGGGAAACTGGAAAAGCAAGATTGGAAACGATCCCCTTCCCTTTGACACCTATGATGGCCTGGTCATGCACCCGGTCACCGAACACCCGGATCTGTTGCAGGGGGCAAGCGTCAGGCAGATGCCCGCTAGGCGCGTGGCGTACATGCGCCGCCTGGGCCCCTATGGCAAAGAGACCTGCGAGCAAGCTCATCGGGATTTGCTCGCGCTGTTCGCCTCAGACGAGGCGATGACACCGGCGGGTACCCTGAGTCTCTATTGGGATATCCCCGATATCACCGATGAGACCCGTTGCCGTACTGACGTCTGCATCGAGCTGGGGCCAGAGATCCCCGCTGGGCGCCAGTTAACCACCCAGACCATCGCCGCGGGCCCTTATGCGGTTTGTCAGTTTATCGCTCGCGGCGATCAACTGGTTGCCTGCTGGGAAACGGCGTTTCGCTGGGTAGTGGGTCAAGGGCTGAACTGCGACGATCGTCCGTGTTACGAGCAATACCACGCAGGCACGGACTCCGACCGGGATCATTACGTGTTTGATATCTGTATCCCGCTGATCAACCGATAAGCCGATACCTCATTTCCTTTACCCACTTCGGTGCCTTCGGGCACCGAAGCGACGGAGTCATGCCCATGAATATCAAAACGCTGTTTCTCGCCAGCCTGCTGGTAACGCTTCCCGCTGCCGCCAATGCCCAGTCACAGAGCCAGACGCTGATCTTTGGCGGCACCATCTACAGTGGTGATCCGGCGAACCCTCACCCGGAAGCGGTCGGCATTGAAGGTAAAAAGATAGTGGCAGTCGGCAGCTATCAGGAGGTCAGCGCCCGCCTCGGCAACCATGCCAAGCATCTTGATCTGAAAGGAAAGTACCTGATGCCAGGGCTCATCGACAGCCATGTTCATGCGGCATTTGCCGGTTTTCAGGGGATGACGGTTAACTTTCCCGATGCCATGAGTGAGGTTGAGCAGGTGCAACACTTTCTGACCCGCAGCAAGGATGAACCCCGCCTGACACTGGGCGATGTAGAGCTATACAGCAATGTCTCCCTCGACTACTGGCATCAGCTTCCCCTGCTCGATCAGGTGTTCAATGACCCGCAATACCAGCAAATACCCGTAGTACTGGCCGGTTCGGATGCCCACACCGGTTGGGCCAATCAGGCCATGCTGCGCAAGGCTGACATTGATGCCGACACCCTTGACGGTCGTTATGCTCCGCTGAAAGGCAATTTTGGCCTCACCCCATCCGGCAAGCTCAATGGCTTTGCCTCGGAAGGCGGCTGGGATGCCATCCTCAAGGCGCTGCCTCCTGTCAGCGACGAGACGATTGCCAATGCCATCATGACTGCCGCCAAACAACTCAATCAGGTGGGCATTACCGCCTGGATGGACCCTATCAGCAACATTCGCCCCCTCGCCCCCATCTTCAACGCCGAGCCGGATCGCCGCGATACCGGCCTGCTGCCGGCGTACAGCATGCTCTCCCGGGAAGGCAAGCTGACCGGACATGTGTCCACACTGGCACTGGTGGGGATACATGCATCACCCGCCATCATTGATGACGTATTGGCGCTGCAACAGCAGTTTCAAGATGCCCCGGACGTTAAACTGGTGGGGATCAAGATCCTGCAAGATGGTGTCATCGAGTATCCATCCCAGACCGCCAAGTTGAGCGAGCCCTACCTCAACCGTCCCGGTTACAGCGGCAAGGACGATCTGGACAAGCAGCGTTTCAACGAGCTGATCCGCACCGCGGATGCCCATCAACTTATCGCTCACTTTCATGCCATCGGCGATCGGGCCGTCCGAGAATCCCTCGATGCCATCGCCTATGCCCGGGCCCACAATCAGGATCACCGCCCGCTGCACAGCATCACCCATCTGGAGGTGGTGAGCCCGGCCAGCATTGCCCGTTTCAAACCACTCAATGTGGCCGCATCGATGCAACTGTTGTGGGCCGGGAAAAACGTGGCGACGACCCTGCTGCTTGAAGGAAAAGTGCCTCCGGCACTGGCCCGCCTCTATCCGGCAGGCAGCTTGCTGCAAAGCGGCACCATTATCGCCGGTGCCAGTGACTGGCCGGTCTCCAGCCCCAACCCTTTCCTCGCCATGTATACCGCGATCACTCGTCAAGGGGAGCTTGGCTTGCTGCCCCCCGCCAGCGAGCAGATCAGCCGTCAGGCCATCTTGCTGGCCTATACCCTCAACGCCGCCAAGGTAATTGGACGGGAGAAAGAGATTGGCTCCATCAGCGCGGGCAAGAGTGCTGACCTGATCTTGCTGGATCGCAATCTGGAACAGGTAGCAAGCGAAGAGATCAAGGAGACCAAGGTGCTCTGGACCATGTTCAAGGGCAAGCAGGTCTATTCAGCCCACTGACACCGAGAGAACAAACAGGCCCGCACTGCGGGCCTGTTGGCAAGATCACGACAAGCGCATGGCGTGCAGTGAGCAACCGATAACGGCGGGATTAGCGGCTCGTTTCAGTCAAGTCCTTGTCAATCCAGTACTTGGAGCCGGAGATATTGGCATCGAGCAGCAAACCCTTCTCGCCAATCTGGTAGATGGCCATGCCGCCATTGTATTTGGCGGTCAGTTCGGCGCTCTCCTTGCCGGCCACCACACCCACTTCGGAGGTAGCTTCCCACCCCTGGGTCACGAAGGCATCGAATCTGGCCTTGTCTTCAAACAGGATCACCTGCTGATAGAACTTGCCGCCAATCCCGGCCGCCAGACCCGCCCCAAACATCTTCATATAGGTGTGCTTGCCGGTTTTGCGATTGACCGCCACCCCGGCCCCCTGATTGGTATGCAGCATCAGGGAGAACTTGCGCGAATCGAACACTGCATAGCCATAAGCCTTGTCAAACAACAACTTGGCTGATGGCTGCTCGTTGAACAACCGGATCAGCGCAGTGTCGGCCATGGTATTGAGCGCGATCCTCGCCTCTTTCGCCGTCTTGGGGTTGAGCATCTCGTTGAGCTCCTTGTCGGCCGCCTTCAGCCACTCCTTGCCGGTCGCGATGCTCTTGTCGGTCCAGACCCCGGCGGTATTGAAGGCATCCTCCCCCCAGGCCGAGATGGAGGCCCAGCTCTTCTTGGAGAAATCGCTGACATCCTGCCACACCTCCTTGCTGGTCTCGCTCACTGCCGCTCCCAAATCGGACGCTGCGGCCTTGAGCTTGGCCCAGTCGGCATAACAGGGTGAGAAGGCCAGACTCAGTGACAAGGCCAGCAACCAGTTACGCTTGTTCATTTTTTCACTCCCGTATTGTCGAGTGTCTGGGTTACCTGGGGCGATCACCTACAACAGGCTACCCGCTGAAAATCACTCCCGCATTATCGGAAGGGGAATCCGGTTAAGCAATCATTGAGTCCTGTTTATACCGCCACAGCCCGACTGCGGTTAACAAAAAGGCTGCTCATCAAAGAGGAGCAGCCTTGTTAAGCACAGTAAAACCGGACGGGCTTATTCGACCATCATCACCTTGCAGGTGTTGGTACTGCCCACGGTTTCCATCTTGTCACCGTGAGTCAGCAGCACCATGTCGCCGCTTTGCAGCAGCCCCTTCTCCTTGAGCACGGCCAGCGCGTCGCGGCACACTTCGTAGACCGGTTTGGTCTCGTCACCGTCAAACATCACTGGGGTAACACCACGGTAGAGGTTGGTCCAGGCCAGGGTCTTGTTGTGGGGGGACATGGCGAAGATCGGCAGACCTGAGCTGATACGGGACATCAGCAGCGGAGTGGTGCCGGACTCGGTCAACGCCACGATCGCCTTCACCCCTTCCAGGTGGTTGGCCGCATACATGGTGGACATGGCTACAGCTTCTTCAACGGAAGTGAAGGTGTAGCTCATGCGGTGGTTGGAGACGTTCAGGCTCGGGTGCTTCTCGGCACCGACACAGACGCTCGCCATGGAGGTCACTGTCTCGATGGGGAACTGACCGGCGGCAGTCTCGGCAGAGAGCATCACCGCATCGGTACCATCCAGCACTGCGTTGGCCACGTCCATGACCTCTGCACGAGTCGGCAAAGGCGCATTGATCATCGACTCCATCATCTGGGTCGCGGTGATCACCACGCGGTTCAAACGACGGGAGTGGCGGATCAACTTCTTCTGTACGCCAACCAGCTCGGGGTCACCGATCTCGACACCCAGATCGCCACGGGCGACCATCACAGCATCGGAACCGAGGATGATGTCTTCCATCGCCTCATCGGTGGCGACGGTCTCGGCACGCTCAACCTTGGCCACGATCTTGGCATTGGAACCGGCTTCGCGGGCCAACTCGCGGGCGTAGCGCAGATCATCGCCACAGCGCGGGAAGGAGACAGCCAGATAGTCCACATCCATGCGGGCAGCAGTCTTGATGTCTTCCTTGTCCTTCTCGGTCAGGGCCGGAGCGGAGAGACCACCCCCTTTTTTGTTGATGCCCTTGTTGTTAGAGAGCGGCCCGGCCACGGTCACCGTGGTGTGAATGCGGGTGCCTTCAACCTGCTCGACCTTCAGCTGTACACGGCCATCGTCCAGCAGCAGGATGTCGCCCTGTACCACATCGTCTGGCAGGCTCTTGTAATCGATGCCAACCTGCTCCTGGCAACCTTCACCCTTGCCGAGTGCCGCGTCGAGAATGAACTTGTCACCGATGGCCAGATAGATTTTGCCATCCTTGAAAGTGGAAACACGGATTTTCGGGCCTTGCAGATCACCCATGATGGCGACGTGACGACCGAGCTTGGCAGCAATGTCACGCACCTGGTTGGCGCGCAGGATATGGTCTTCAGCAGTGCCGTGAGAGAAGTTCATCCGCACCATGTCGGCCCCGGCGCGGATGATCCCTTCGAGGATCCCTTCGCGGTCGGTAGCCGGACCGAGTGTGGTTACAATCTTTGTACGTCTAGGCATGAAAGACTCCAATATGAAGTTGATATGACTTGAGATTCTGCCCCATCAAGCCCATGGCTCGATGCACCCGTTTGCAAACCATCTGGGTGGTTTTTGTTATTAAATTACAATACTACACCAAGGCGGGTGGCATAGACAGTCGGGGGCCGGAGCCCCCGACGGTTCAGGAAGAGTGCGGGGTTTCGAAGCGGGATTCGCGCAATCCCTCTTTTACTTTCTTCAGATTTTCGCGAAATTTCATCCCCCGGCGCAGAGTAAAACCGGTCGCCAGCACATCCACCAGTGCCAGCTGGGCGATGCGGGATGCCATCGGCATATACACATCGGTATCTTCCGGCACATCCATGGAGAGCACCAGATTGCACTCGCGGGCCAGCGGGGAGTCCTTGGCGGTCATGCCGATCACGGTGGCGTCGTTCTCGCGGGCCAGCGCGGCGATCTCGACCAGCGCCTTGGTGCGGCCGGTGTGGGAGATGAGCACCACCACATCCCCTTCGCTGCTGTTGATGCAGCTCATGCGCATCATGACGATATCGTCAAAGCTCACTACCGGAATGTTGAAGCGAAAGAATTTGTTCTGGGCATCGCGGGCAACGGCGGAGGAGGCACCAAGGCCGAAGAAGCTGATTTTCTTGGACTGGGTCAGGATATCGACGCAGCGGTTGATGGCAGAGATGTCTAGGCTATTTTTGGCGGCATCCAGACAAGCCATGGTGGATTCGAAGATCTTGGCGGTGTAGGTATCCGGCCCATCTTCCGCTTCCACATGACGATTTACGTAAGGGGTGCCATTGGCCAGGCTCTGGGCCAGATGGAGTTTGAAATCAGGAAAGCCCTTGGTATCGAGACGGCGGCAAAAGCGGTTGACGGTCGGTTCACTGACGTCGGCCATCTTGGCCAGAGCGGCGATGCTGGAGTGGATGGCGGTCTGGGGAGACGCCAGGATCACCTCGGCAACCTTGCGTTCTGATTTACTGAAACTTTCCAAGTTGTTCGTAATTTTATCAAGGGTATTCATCATCACCACCAGGCGTTTTTGTAATTTAGCTTCAGTGTCTTTGCACTCAATCTACGGCTAAGCAAGTTTCCATTCAAGCTAAGGACTATACAAGACAAGCGGTTATCGCAACTAACGCCTGCCATACAAAGTATGACTCATCTCTAATTATTTCGTACTTTTCGTTACAAAACGTCACCTAGCCATGAAAGCGCTTACAAATGTTGCAAAGCAACAACACTGTGAGCAGGCGCACGTTTGTATCGATCCGGCGAGTGAGCAAGCCTGAGCTCGGATAGAATGGGCCGTCATAATCCAACAATAATCTCGGGACACCAGAGTCGTCCCCATCCTGTAACGAAGGAGTTGTTATGCAGCATACCCATGCGCTGGTCGGCGATGTCGGCGGCACCAATGCGCGTCTGGCCCTGTGTGAGCTGGCCACCGGTACTATCTCTCAAGCAAAGACCTACTCAGGTCTGGCCCATCCCAGCCTTGAAGCCGTGGTACGCCTCTATCTGGAAGAACACAAGGTTCAGGTAGCTGAAGAAGCCTGCATTGCCATCGCCTGCCCCATCAACGGTGACTGGGTTGCCATGACCAACCACAGCTGGGAGTTCTCCATCAGCGAGATGCAGAGCAATCTCGGGCTGGTACGCCTGCAAGTGATCAACGACTTTACTGCGGTCTCGATGGCGGTGCCGGTATTGGCTGAATCGGATCGCATCCAGCTTGGTGGCGCCGCGCCGGTAGCGGGCAAGCCCATCGCCATCTATGGTGCGGGCACCGGCCTTGGGGTCGCCCATCTGGTCAAGGCGGGTGAGCAGTGGCTGAGCCTGCCTGGTGAAGGTGGTCATGTGGATTTTGCTGCCAACACCGAAGAGGAAGATGCAGTGCTGCAAGTAATGCGAGGCGAATTGGGCCATGTCTCGGCAGAGCGTTTCCTCTCCGGCCCGGGTCTGGTCAATCTCTATCGCGGGCTGGTGAAATCCGATGGCCGTGAGCCAGAGCCGTTTGCCCCCAAAGACATTACCGAGCACGCACTGGCCGGGGAGTGCCTCGATTGCCGTCGCACCCTGAGCCTGTTCTGCGTGCTGATGGGCCGCTTTGCCGGCAATCTGGCCCTCAATATGGGTACCTTTGGTGGCGTCTATATCGCAGGTGGCATAGTGCCGCGCTTCCAGGAGTTCTTTACCGGTTCCGGTTTCCGGGTCGCCTTTGAAGACAAGGGGCGCTTCAAGTCCTACCTCAAGGAGATCCCGGTGTTTCTGATCACCCATGAAGGGCCGGGGCTGCTCGGTGCGGGCGCTTACTTGCGCCAGTCGATGGGGATCACTATCTGATTTGAAGAGGGTGGCGAGGCGGGATCATCCATGGTTCAGCCTCGATTCAGTGTGAATGGCATAAAGTTGCCGCACGTAACCAAGAGTGTTGTGCTTCACAAGGAGTGGAAAGCGACTCTCATCCGCTGGATACGTTTGTCACCTGACAAGCCTGAACTGTTTCAACCGGCCTTTTGGCCGGTTTTTTTTATGTCTGATATCCGGAATTACTGGGCCAGCGCCTTCAGCTGCGCCTTGTCGGGAGGATTGTTCCAGTCGATGGGTCCGTGGGTAAAACGGTACTGCAACCGTGGCAGGCTGGTCTCCAGCCACTCTTCTCGAAAATAGGCATAACCCAGATCCCAATCCGGATCATTGGCCCAACCGCTCTGCAGGAAGTAGAGGCGAGTACCCTGCCCTTCCGGCACAAATCGCAGGCAAACCTGGGTCTTTTGCTGACGGATATGGGGCAGGCTGGGCGGGAAGTTCCAGCTGAAACTGAGCAAGTCATAGGGCATGACGGCCATGACCCGGCACCCTTCGCTGCCACGTTCACCCAGCGGGGCATCAGGCCTGAAGTAGATCTCGAAAGGACCATTCGGTTCGGCCACCATCAAACATTCGGGAGCCAGAAAACTGCGCAGACCGCTTTCGGTAGTCCAGGCGTGCCAGACATCGTCTATGTGCGCCGGAACAAAAATGTTGCCTTCAATCAGTTTATTGTCCATAAATCAGCGATCCTCAAGCCATCCATACAAGGGACTCCGGCAGTATAGCCCCATGGCAAATACAATGGACAGTGCTTAATCACACCCTTGTCATTTGCATCAATTAACCTGCCGCTGTGCAACTGCCTCAATGAACATTGGCTTGATCCGGGAGGGCATCATGATCCGGCTCATGGAAGAACACGACATTCCCCAACTGGCCCGGCTGTTTTTAAAGAGCCGCCGCCACACCTTTCACTGGGTCGATCCCGCCCGTTTCCAACTCGAGGATTTCGAGGAACAGACCAAAAGTGAACAGGTGTGGGTAGCCGAACAGGGGGGCAATATCTGCGGCTTTATCGCCATCTGGCAGCCCGATCACTTCGTCCATCACCTCTATGTGTCAAGCGACTGGCACGGTCAGGGGATAGGGCGCGCCCTGCTGGAGCGGGGCCTCGCTGATTCGCCGCACGGCTCGCTCAAGGTTGCGACCCGCAACACGGCGGCATTAGCCTTCTACCATCGGCTGGGCTGGCAAAACAGTGATGAGACTGGCCACTGCGAGGTCACCGGCCCCTGGTGCAAGTTGCTTAGAAACTAGCGGGACGCCCGGCACCTGCGCTTTGTGGCTGAACAGGCACCAGCGGTGCCGGGGGGAAGAACCAGCGGTAGAGATCGAACCAGCCATCTCGCTGGGCAATCACGACCTCGTGCACCGGATCGCGCTGGAAAATTGCCACCTTGTTTTCGGTCAGCGGCACCCAGGCATAGTTGACCAGCGCATATTGCGACTGGATCAGGTTGTACTCATTGAGATAGGAGTCATCGTTACCCGATTCGTGCAGTTGGGTACGACTGTCTATGAGGTAAACAAGCTGGTTGAAGAAGGTCAGTTGAAAACCGGTCACTCGCCACTTCTCCCTGGTCGCCTCCTCCTCTTCGATCACGGTGATTTTGCCCCAGCGGCACACCCCGTGATAGTTGACGCCATTGGCCGACATTTTCAGGTCGTAATGGCAGCCCAGACTGTTGATAAACATCCCGAACACAAACAGCAGCACGACAAGCAGTGGCAACAGCAGCAAGGTATTTTTCAGCGTTCGTTTCATCAGAGATCCCTTACAGCGTTTTTTCGAGCTCTTTATAGGAAAGCACGCGAACCTGGTGGCCGGAGACCAGCACCAGCGATGCCGGTTTGACTGGTGGCACATCGCTACGTGCCTCCATCTGGCAAACAACGCCGGTCGGCGAGTCGGTGCAGTGCACATGGAGCCACTCGAAATGGAGATAGCTGGCGACAAACGCCACCAGCACAGCCAGTAGCAGATTGACGTATATCAGGCCCCTTGCCAGCATTGGCCGCCCGATACCGCTGAGAAAGGCAAGTTTGGCCCGCTCACCAAAAGAACGGGGAGCTGCAGGCTCTTTGATGATCAAGTGGTCAGAACTTGCTGGTGTCGACGGTGACTGCGCAGCCACTGCAGGCGTGGGCTCGCTCATCGGCTCGGGCAAGGGCTCACTCTCTGTTGGCAGTGCCTTGCCGTAATAACTCTTCATCTTGCAGTTCAGATGCAGGGAGTACCCTTTTTTCGGGGTACTTCTGATATCCAGCGTCTGGGGGGATGAGGCGAAGTGGCGACGAATATTGGCGATAGCCACGTTCAGGGAGTTGGGGCTGATGGGGCGACCCAACCAGCCGATATCAAGCAACAGATCCTTGTCGCACACCTCGTCATGGTGATCGAGCAGATAGCTGAAAATGAGGCTCTCTGCCGATGACAAGCGCACCACCCGAGCGCTTTGCAAGTTGTCCTTGTCGGCACAGAAGATCAGCTCTCGCCTTTTGACATCAAAGACATAATCACCGAAGTGATAGGCTGATATGTTATTGCTTGGCGCAACCCCCGTCATACCAACCACCTGTTATTTGCATTCATCATGAAGAAGATGGGATTCCACACCTGATAAAGCCAGATGGCGGCTCAGGACTCGCTGTAATTAAACGAAATTCTAAAGGGTCGGGATCAGCGGCACAATAGATGCTAACAGGCATGAGCGGGGAAAATGAAAATATGCGTCCAGCGCTGTCGGACTGCGTATCGGGCAGAGCATGATGCTGCGAGTTTCGCGTATCGCGGTCACGCCAATCTCAGCTGAACAGTGACATGGGCATGACGAAAAACGCTGCAGGACAAGGCCCCTTGCCCCTCACAACATCTCGCAGCGCTCACAATAAAGGGAACCTTACCTGCCCCGCAGGATGATCCAACGGGGCGAAGTGAACTGACTAGACCCGAAACTGCTTGAGCAGGGTGTCGAGCTGGGCCGACAGCTGCCGCAGATCGCTGCTAGCCTCGGCAACCTGTGCCACTCTGGCCGCACTCTCGCTGTTGAGCGTCGCAATCCGGTTGACGCTGTGGCTGACCGCTTCCGCCACCGAGTGTTGCTCTTCCGATGCCTGGGCGATATACATGTTCATCTCGCGGATCAGGCTGACCTGATTTTTAATTTTCTCCACCGATATCTGCACATCTGCCGCCTCGATGCCGGCGCGGGATGCCTTCTCCTGACTCTGTTGCATGCCGGCCCCGACATTCTGGGTCGCTTGCTGCAACCGCTTGATACTGGCGCTGATCTCCTCCGTCGACTGGCGAGTACGGCCCGACAAGGTGCGCACCTCATCCGCCACCACCGCAAAACCGCGCCCCTGATCACCCGCCCGCGCCGCCTCGATGGCCGCGTTGAGGGCAAGCAAATTGGTCTGCTCGGCAATGCCGTTGATCACTTCGATGATGGTGCCAATGCTGCTGCTCTCGGTCGAAAGGGTGCGCATCAGGGTGGCTACTCGCTCCACCTCCCCCACCAGTTGATGGATGGCCTCATTGGCATGGCCCGCCAGATTGTAACCCTGCTCCACATAGAGGTTGGCCTCATCGGTAGCGCCAGAGGTTTTCACCGCGTTACCAGCCACTTCCTGCACTGCCTGACTCATTTCGGTAATGGCGGTAGCGACCTGATCCAGCTCGGATTGCTGGGCGTCACTGCCTACCCGGGTATCTGCCGAGAGGGAGTCACAGAGTTCAGCGGTTTGCAACACACCGGCAGAGAGCTCGTTGATCTCCGCCACCATCTCCTGCAACTTGGCAATAAAGTGGTTGATGTTGGTGGCCAGCGCGCCCATCTCATCCTGACGGCTGATCTTCAGACGCCGGGTCAGATCCCCCTCTCCTTTGGCCAGATCGAACACCGCCTGATTCATCTGGTGAAGCGGCCTGAGCACATTGCGATGAATCAGCACCATCAACAGGGCGATGATGCAGAGATCGAGCACAAGGATCTGCCAGACGGTGGTGATCAACTGCTGGCGCAGTTGGGCCTGAATGGCGGCATCACTGGTTTGCACCAGCAATCGGGCCACGGTGTTTTTCTGGCCGCTGTCGTCATAGACCAGATCATATCCCCCATAGGCAGCAGTATCGGCAGGCATGGCTGTCACGGGGGCAATGTCCCCCGCCGAGTCACGGGCAAACCCGGCTAACAGCTTGTCCTTGTTGACCACCAGCAAAGCACTCAGGATATCGGCCGCCAGCTCGGACTTGAGCGATGCCTCGATAAAGGCCGATTCATAATTCCACAGCGGGCCGGGCAGGGAGAGCTGCAGCCGACCGATGGCCTGTTCGACCAGCGCACTCTGTTTGCTGTAGCTCTCCGCCTTGACGGCGTGGTAGTTATAACCGCCAAACAACACCAGTAGCAGACTCACCGACAGGGAGGTCAACACGGCAATCCTGAACGTCAGACTTTTCCAATCCATGGTTTCCTCCCGGTTTTACGGCAGCCGGCGCAGTGCCATTGAGCGGCACTTGCTATTGGTACTGTTACTGGTACTTGGCATTGATCTTGTCGATGGTGCCATCCGCCTTCATGGCTGCGAGGATCTCGTTGAGCTTGGTGATGAGCTCATCGGGCGTATCCTTGTTAAACGCCAAGCTCATCTGGGTTTCCTTGAACACGAAGACCGGCTTGGGTGAGGCCACCTTCTCCTTGCTGGCCAGATAGGGCGCCAGATACTGGCCGGTTGCCCAAAGATCGATGCGGCCCGCCTCCAGTTTCTTCACGTTGGCGGTATCGTTGGCCGCAAGCTGCAACTTGGCAAATCCCTGGGCCTTGAGATATTCGGCGGCCGCATCGCCGTTATAACCACCCACCGAATACTGCTTGGCATCCTCCAGCGACTTGACCGTGATATTGGCGGTCGAGCTGGAGAAAAACACCCAGTTGTTATTGACCAGCGGCCCGACCCACTTGAACAGTGCTTCCCGCTCCGGAGTGCGGGTCGTGGAGTAGAGGGCTGTATTGGGAGTACCGAGGGTATCTTCGTACGCCCGTTTCCAGGGCATCAGGGTCAGCCTGTATTCGACCCCAGCACGCTTGAACAGCTCTTCGACCACCTCGGTCGACAGCCCGACAATCTTGCCCCCCTCTCCCTGCATGTTGAATGGCGGGTAATCCTCGGTCATCACATTCAGTGGCGCAGCCTGAACAGCGCTTATCGCCATCATGGAAGAGACTGAAAAAATTGCACTTTTCCACAGCAGTTGATAGTTCATTGCAACCTCGCTTTGCTTGCCATTCATCCCTGAACATCCGCCGTTACCGATGGCGGTGCACGTTTGACCCGCTGGGGTCATGCCGGCTTTCACGGCTCGCCGCCCACCCATGTGCAGCAGCAAACAGATCCGGATTTTGCCTGTGCGCAACGAAACGCAACCGGCGAGGGAGGCTCACAACAAATCGATGTGGAAACATGCCAGGGCAGCATGAGGGGTGTGCGGAGTGGGGCGGATAAGCCTCTGCCATACAACAGCGCCGTGGCAAAGAAGAAGCGCATCGTTTTATGACAGGGGTCTGGGAGAGAAATGATATAAAACGCCAACATCCATTTTCCCATACTGCTCGAGGAGACCTCAGAGCCAAACCTGTCCTTTAGCTAAGGTCACGAAAAGAGATACGTCAAATGAGAATGCTAACCCCCTCATCTGCTTCCAGATTAGATTCCAGATGAGCTCCGCCGAGCCACAAAGTGGCGCGAGATACCCGAAAAACAGAAGGCCACCGCGAGGTGGCCTTCTCCAAATCAACAATGAACGTCTGGTGAAACTCAGTCCTTGGCCGCGTCCATCACACCTTCTTCGGAGTGCGCAGGCAGGATCAGGTTGAGCAGGATGGCGGCAACAGAGGCCAGGCCAACGCCGGCCAGCGCGAAGTCGCCAATCTTCATCTCCAGCGCACCGACACCGACGGTCAGCGTCACGGCGACGATGGCGATATTGCGTGACAGTCCCAGATCCACCTTGGATTCCACCAGCGTCTTGAGACCGATGGCGGCGATGGATCCGAACAGCAGCAGCATGATACCGCCCATCACCGGCATGGGGATGGAGGTGAGCAGCGCATTGAACTTGCCAAAGAAGGCCAGAATGATGGCAAACACCGCAGCCCAGGTCATGGTGACCGGATTGAAGTTGCGGGTGATCATCACGGCACCGGTCACTTCGGCGTAGGTGGTCACAGGGGGGCCACCGATGAAACCGGCGAAGCAGACGCCGATGCCGTCACCGGCCAGCGTACGGTGCAAACCCGGCTCCTTGGTGTAATCCTTACCAGTCACACCACCAATCGCCAACACGCCACCGATATGCTCGATACAGGGGGCGATGGCTACCGGCAACATGAACAACGCAGCAGCCCAGTTGATCTCCGGGGTTTCGAAGTGGGGCAGCGCCAGCCAGGGGGCGTTCACCATGCCATCGAAACTCACCTGGCCCATGAACACCGCCGAGACATAACCGGCAATCACGCCGCACAGGATGGGGATCAGCTTGATCCACCCCTTGCAGAACACAGCTGCAATCAGGGTGACCGCCAGCGAGATACCGGCCAGCGTCAACGCAGTCCCCGCAGGTACTACCTGCTCACTACCGGCACGGCCCATCGCCATGTTGCAGGCAACCTGCGCCACAGAAAGACCTATGACCATGATCACCGGGCCAATCACCACCGGGGGCAGCAATTTGTGCACAAACCCCATCCCTTTTGCCCGGATCAGCGCAGCCAGAATGAAATACATGAAACCGGCGGCAAACAGGCCAAACATGGTGGATGGCAATCCCCAGGTCTGGGTGGCGTAGATGATGGGGGCGATGAAGGCAAAGCTGGAACCGAGGAAAATCGGGACCTGGCGGCGGGTGCAGAGCTGGAACAACAGGGTGCCCACACCGGCGCCAAGCAGGGCCATGGAGGGGTTCAGTCCGGTGAGCAGGGGCACCAGAACCATGGCACCGAAGGCGACAAACAGGATTTGCAGCCCGGCGACACTTTGCTTGACTAAGGAAAACATGGATGTCCTTAATTTTTTGATAACTGACGGGGATATTTATCACTTTTCAGTTATCACAAGACTTTTCCAAGGCACAAAATGAACACAAATACGTCACTTGTTGCCTTTTACTGCTTGGGAAGGGCATGAAACTGGCTTTTTAGGCGGGATTCGTTGCTACAAGCATCGAGTATGTGATTTTACGCATTATTGTGACGAACGCCAATCGTTTTTCCATCATGTTTATTGTGTTCATGGTCAAAAATGCCGCCGCCAGGGGCGCGCTCTATAATGGATCCTGTGAATCAAGATGGACAAGGAGTCCCCATGTCACAGCCCCCATTCAAGGCCAGCCAGCGCAGATTGCTTATTGGCTCGGCCATCGCACTCGCCCTGTTTGCGAACCCGTTCAGTTATGATTTCGCCCAAAATGAGTGGCAAATGAATCAGGCCTATGCCAAGTCCTGCTTTATCGCCGGCACTCGCATCACGATGGCCGATGGTTCCACCCGCCCCATAGAGACGCTCCGGGTCGGTGAACAGGTGCTGGATCAGCACGGCAGCAGTAACCGGATCCTGGCGATCGAACGGGTCATACTGGGCAAGCGCAGACTCTACGGGATCAATGATCTGCCCCCGTTCTTTACCGCAGAGCACCCTCTGCTGACCACTCGGGGCTGGGCGGCCATCTCACCGGCCATGACCCGAACCGAAAACCCGCAACTGGCGGTGCTGCCGCTATTTACCGGCATGCAGATAATGTGTCGCCCGGCACCTGCCATGGTGACGGGCAATCTGGCCCTGCAACCCCAGCCGGAATTACTGCTGGTTGAGTCACTCTGCTGGATCGAGGCATCTCCCACTACCGCACTCTTCAATCTGCTGCTCGATGGCAGCCACAGCTACATCGCCAATGAGCTGATCGTTCACAACAAAGATGGCGATGGTGGCAGTGGGGGCAGCAGTGGTGGAGGCAGCAACAGCGGCGGAGGCAGCGACAACGGCGGAGGCAGCAACAGCGGCGGAGGCAGCAACAGCGGCGGAGGCAGCAACAGCGGCGGAGGCAGCAACAGCGGCGGAGGCAGCAACAGCGGCGGAGGCAGCAACAGCGGCGGAGGCAGCAACAGCGGCGGAGGCAGCAACAGCGGCGGAGGCAGCAACAGCGGCGGAGGCAGCAACAGCGGCGGAGGCAGCAACAGCGGCGGAGGCAGCAACAGCGGCGGAGGCAGCAACAGCGGCGGAGGCAGCAACAGCGGCGGAGGCAGCAACAGCGGCGGAGGCAGCAACAGCGGCGGAGGCAGCAACAGCGGCGGAGGCAGCAACAGCGGCGGAGGCAGCAACAGCGGCGGAGGCAGCAACAGCGGCGGAGGCAGCAACAGCGGCGGAGGCAGCAACAGCGGCGGAGGCAGCAACAGCGGCGGAGGCAGCAACAGCGGCGGAGGCAGCAACAGCGGCGGAGGCAGCAACAGCGGCGGAGGCAGCAACAGCGGCGGAGGCAGCAACAGCGGCGGAGGCAGCAACAACGGCGGAGGCAGCGACAGCGGCGGTGGCAGCGACAGCGATGGGGGCAGCGATGACAGTGGCGGCCAAGGCGAGCATGCCGGCGGAGAGCAGCATGGTGGAGGTGAACGGCATGCTGGTGGAGAAAAACATGCAGGGGGAGAACGCCATGGGGGTGGCCGCGGATTTGGCAATGGCGTTGATGACAACGGTGTGGATGCCGTCGATGCCAACGGGAACAAGCTCAGAGGTGACGGCACTGTCGATGACAACGGTGTAGATGCCGTCGATGCCAATGGCAACAAGCTCAGAGGCGATGGCACCATCGATGACAACGGCGTAGATGCCGTCGATGCCAACGGCAACAAGCTCAGAGGTGACGGCACAGTCGATGACGACGGCGTGGATGCCATCGATGCCAACGGCAACAAGCTCAGAGGCGATGGCACAGTCGATGACAACGGCGTAGATGCCGTCGATGCCAATGGCAACAAGCTCAGGGGCGATGGCACGGTCGATGACAACGGTGTGGATGCCGTCGATGCCAATGGCAACAAACTAAGAGGTGATGGCACGGTCGATGATCGCCAGCAAGTGCTTACCGATGAGCAAGAGCGGGCGCTGCTCAACAACGGTTTTCGCCAACAGGGGCAACCATGATGCGTTATCTGCTAACACTCCTCCTGCTCGGCCTCGCAGGCTGCGCCACGGTCGACACTCCGCCGCTTTACCATCAGATGGATAAGGCAGATGTTCAACTGGCCAATCAGGCCCTTGCCAAGGCGCTGGAAACCCGCACCAAAGGGCAGAGCCTCACCTGGTTCAATCCGGCTAATCGTCACTCGGGTAGCGTCACCCCGCTACGCACCTTCCGCCATACCAGCGGGGAGTGGTGTCGCGACTATCGCGAGCAACTCTATATCGGCAAGGCGAGCCAGCAGTGGCAGGATACCGCCTGTCGCAATCAGCAAGGGCGCTGGCGGCCATTGCGAACTTAGTGAATGCCACGGGGTAAACGAAAGGGGGTAGCAGCGCTACCCCCTTTTCATCTTTACCGACCCTTTATCGGGGCGGTGAATACGCGGTTATACCCGACGATAGGGCAGGTAAACCGGCTCCCACATGTGGTTGAGGATATGCTGCTGCAGATCCTGACCGATCAGCGGGTGGGAGGGATCCCGACGCACGATATCCTTGAGCACGGCGGTCGCCACATGCACCGAGATGCTGCGCAGCTCGCGAATGCGTGGATAGACGGCCCCTTTCGCCAGGTCAACCTCACTCACGCACTCGGCCAGCGCAAAGGCGGCGGTCGTGAAGACATCGGGTGTGATCTCGCGGATCTGGCTGACGATGGCCGCCAGACCTACACCGGGGAAGATAAAGACGTTGTTGCCCTGCCCCACCCGGAACTCCTGCCCCTCGTAGCTCACATCCTTGAACGGACTACCGGTTGCAACGATGGCTTTGCCCTTGCTCCAGCGGTAGATATCTTCCGGCAGCGCTTCACAGTTGGCGGTCGGGTTGGAGAGCGGGAACACCATGGGGCGCTCGCAATGCTGCAGCATCAGCTGGATATGCTCTTCCTGGAAGGCACCGCCCGAGCCGCTGGTACCCAGCAACACGGTAATGGGCACATGACACAGCACATCGGCCAGATTGGCCTTGCCGGGCACCTCGGTATCCCAGCCTGCCAGCAGCAGCCCCGGTTTGGCGTAGCGACGCTTGTACTCGTCAAGCCCCTCGCGGTTGTCGCACACCAGCCCCTGGGTATCCAGAATGTAGATGCGATCGCGGGCCGCCTGCGGATCCATCCCCTCGCGGATCATCCCCGCGCAGATCTGATCCGCGACACCAACCCCGCCGGCGCCAGCGCCGTAGACCAGATAGTTCTGCTGGCCCAGGGTCTCCCCCTTGACCTTGACCGCGCCGATGATACCGGCCAGCACCACGGCACCGGTGCCCTGAATATCATCGTTGAATGACGGCAGTGACTGCTGGTAGCGGGCCAGATTGTTGAAGGCATTGGATTTGCTGAAGTCTTCCCACTGCAGCACCGCATTGGGGAAGTGGCGCTTGACCCCCTGCACGAACTTGTCGATGAACTCTTCGTACTCCTTGCCGCGAATACGCTTGTGGGGGCGGCCCAGATACATGGGGTCATCGAGCAGTTTCTGATTGTCGGTGCCCACATCCAGCGCGATGGGCATGCAGCAGGCGGGGTGAATACCGGCCCCCAGGGTATAGAGCGCCAACTTGCCGATGGGGATCCCCATACCACCTACACCCTGGTCGCCGATCCCCAGAATGCCCTGGCTGTCGGTGACGACTATGATGCGGATCGATTTGGCATCGAAGTGACGGGCCTGACTGCCCATGTCATCCACGTTGTCCGGGGTGATGTAGAGGCCGCGCGGCTTCTGGAAGCGGTGGCTGAACTCCTGGCACGCCTTGCCCACGGTCGGGGTATAGATGTAGGGAGTCATCTCCTCCACATGGCGTGACAACAGGGCATAGAAGAGAGTCTCGTTGCGATCCTGCAGGGCACGCAGGTTCTGGTACTTCTCGATATCGCTGCAAGCGCTCTTGAACCCCTCATACACTCGCTCGAGCTGGGCTTCAAAAGTTTGTACCTGAGGCGGCAGCAAACCATCGAGATCAAAATCGGCCCGCTCCTGTTCGGTGAAGGCCGTGCCCTTGTTGAGGTATCGATTGTTAAGCAGATCAGTGCCGGTCAGTGCAACGGGGCGAAAATCCTGTCCCTGTGCATCTTTCCACAGCAGATATTGTCCGGTAGCCATAGTCATTCTCTTTGATTTACGTGAAATTGCCGTTCGGCAGGAGAGCAAGACTCATAATGAAATCAATCATATGACTTTTACTCGATCGGTTTTGTGAGCTTGGGCATACCCTGCGGCCAAAATAGGCGTCCGGCGACCCCGGCGAGACAAATATCCACGGCAAGGAATGAGACTCATGTTAGCATTGCGGGCAACCCAGCCCCTTTCACCGCATCACAGCCGGGAGTGATCTGATGCCCTCACCTCTGCCAGCCTGCGCCCCCTTCTTCCTGCCATGCGCCTGATCCCGCTGCTTGCTCTGTGGTTGTTTCTGACCTGCCAGTCGGCTCTCGGCGCTCCGGGCCGGGTGCTCAACATCATCGTGGGTGAATGGCCCCCTTTTGTCTCCGAGCAGTCAAAACAGCACGGGCCAGTGGCCCACCTTATCAGCGATCTGTTCAAGGAGGCGGGCTATCAGGTGAAGTTCCACTTCGCCCCCTGGGGCCGGGTCTATTCGCTGGCGGCCAACAGCCAGCTCTACGACGCCACCGCCGTCTGGATGCACAAACCGGAGCGGGAGCTGGATTTTCTGTTCAGCGAAGCGGTGCTGCAGGAGCAGTTTGTCTTCTTCTCCCTCAAATCACGGCAGCTGCAAGCCGAGCGCCTTGAGCAGATCATCGGTATGCGGTTGGGGGGCGATATCGCCTATAGCTACGGGCCCGAGCTGGACAAGATGGTGGCCGATGGCAAGGTAACCCAACAGAAAGTCACCGACGTGAAGCAGAATTTCGGCAAGCTGCTGCGCGGGCGGATCGACCTCTATCCGCAAGAGCTGCGAGTCGGTCTGGCCGAGTTGCAGAGCCAGCTCGACCCCGCCAGCGCGGCACTCATCACCCACAGTCAGACCCCTTTTCTGCGCAACGACAGCTTCGTGATGTTCCCGCGCAAGATGCCCGATTCAGCCAAACTGCGGGATCAGTTCAATCAGCAGTTGCAGCAGGCCATCGCCAGCGGACGTTATAAGCGCTACTTCGAACGGCTGGCCCGGGGGGGCTATTAACCTTGGCGAGGCAAAAACAGAGGGGATAAAACAACGGTGGCGGCCCTTTGTGGCCGCCACCTCTGTGATGCTTGTCAGCTGCTGGCATTAGCCGCTGATGCCCACCTCCAGCTTGAACGGCGTCTTGGCTTTGCTGCTCTCGGCCGCCCCCATCTGGTAGACCCGAATGGTATAAGTGCCCTTGGCGGGCAGGGTCGCCTCAAAGTTGTTCCCTTCCGTAGAGCCGATAAACATCGCCTCCCCCTTGCTGCCCGGCGGCAGAATATTGAAGTAGGGCTTGCCGGTCAGGATCACCACCATGCTCTGGCCCTTGTTGGCCGTCAGCTTGTAATCGAGGGTCTGGCTACCTTGAATGGTGCCGTTGATGGTTGCCCCTGACTCCCCCTTCTTGAACTGCACCTGCTGGGTCTTGATCCCGTCAGCCGCCTGCGCCACGCCCGCAATACCACCGAATAGCGCAGATGCACATACCGCTGCCAGCCATGCTTTTCTCATCATTTGTCATCCCTTGTGTGAATGGAACCCCTGTTACTGTTGCTCAAGGTGGCCCAAAAAACCATCGCCGTTCGCGGTATCGCTCAATCAATTTGCCATCACGATCGACCCGCCATCAAAAGGGGCGCCGCAGCGCCCCTTCTCTTTACTCTTTGTCGACCATCAGCTTGATTTGCCCGCCTTGGGCTCATCGAGGGTGTGTTTCACCTCTTCATACCAGAGGTCGTGGTGCTCCTTGGCCCAGGTCTCGTCCACCTCGCCGGTCACCATCCCCTCCAGCGCCCCTTCCAGCTGGAACAGACCCATGTAGATATGGAAGATAAAGCCGCAGATAAGGATCAGCGCTCCGACGATATGGATGAAGCTGGCCCACTCCATCTGGCGGCGCAGCTGGCCGAAGATGGGGAAGTCGAGGAACAGCCCGGTCGCCACCACGATGCCGCCAAACCAGATCAGTAGCCAGAAGATCGCCTTCTCGCCGCCGTTGGAGAAGCCCGCCGAGGGGTGACTCCCCTTGTGCTTGCCGAGCATGCCGCCAAACTTCATGAACCACTGCACATCCACCATGTTGACGATGTTGTGGCGGAACCACTTGATGAGCACCCCCATCAGGCAGAGGAAGAAGAGCGGCCCCACATAGTTGTGGAACACCTTGGCAAACCAGATCCAGTTCTCCCACACCCCGAGGCTCACCACCGGCTTGATGAAGTACTTGCCGTAGATGATGGCCAGCCCCGACCCGGAGAGGGTCAGAAACATAGCCGCCGTGGTCCAGTGCAGCGCCCGATCCAGCCTGCTCCAGCGCTTGAGCTTGCGCCCGGTGCGCGGCTTGGAGAGCTTGGTCTGCCCCACCACCAGGTACATCAGGCCGCACATGGCCAAGGAGCCGAAAATGGCGATGGCGCCGAGCGGCGACACCCACTTGGTCTTCACCTCGAACCAGAGCTGGCCCGGCACCGAGATCAGCACCCCGTGCTCCGGCGAGCGGGAGGTGGTCACCCCCTCCTGCCCATCCTTCACCGCCCGCCAGTAATCGGCGCCGGCAAAGCCGACCGCCTCTTTCTGCGCATCAGCGAAGCCGGGCGAGCTGAACAGCAGCAAGGCCGTCAGCAGCGCTGTCAGCCAGTGTCTCATTGGCCATCCTCCTGCTTGCCAAGCTTGAGCCCCTTGCCTCTGCCATCGTGAGGTTTGCTGGCGTCACGATAGAGCGCCTGTTCATCAGCCCCCCAAGCTGCATGAGGGGCACCACGATAGGCAACCCGCTCACGGAAGATGTCGGAGATCACCTGCGCATCCCCGGCCAGCAGTGCCTTGGTGGAGCAGAGCTCGGCACACATGGGCAGCTTGCCCTCGGCGATACGGTTGGCACCGTATTTCTGGCGCTCCGCCTCGCTGTGATCCTCTTCCGGGCCGCCGGCGCAGAAGGTGCACTTGTCCATCTTGCCCCGATCGCCAAAGGCGGCGGTTTTCGGGAACTGGGGCGCCCCGAACGGGCAGGCAAACAGGCAGTAGCCGCAACCGATGCAGAGATCCTTGTTGTGCAGCACGATGCCGTCGTCGGTGTGATAGAAGCAGTCGGCCGGGCAGACCGCCATGCAGGGGGCATCTGTGCAGTGCATGCAGGCGACCGAGATGGAGGTCTCCCCCGGCAGGCCGTCGTTGAGGGTCACCACCCGGCGGCGCTGGATGCCCCACTCGAGGGCATCGTCGTTCTCGTTCTTGCACGCCGTCACACAGCCGTTGCACTCGATGCAGCGCTTGGTGTCACACATGAATTTCATTCTGGCCATGAAATCTAAGCTCCTACTTTGCGAAAACGGCACAGGGTGACCTTGGTCTCCTGCATCTGGGTGACCGGGTCATAACCATAGGTGGTGACTATGTTGACCGACTCCCCCAGCACATAGGGGTCAGACCCTTCCGGATATTTGGATCGCAGATCCTTGCCCTCAAAGTGGCCGCCGAAGTGGAACGGCATAAAGGCAAGCCCCGGTTTGACCCGCGGGGTCACCAGCGCCTTCACCTTGACCCGGCCTCCTTCCGGCCCCTCGACCCACACATCCTGACCGTCGCGCACACCGACGTCGTTGGCATCCGCCGGGTTCATCTCGACGAACATCTCCTGCTGCAATTCAGCCAACCAGGGGTTGGAGCGGGTCTCGTCGCCGCCCCCCTCGTATTCGACCAGACGGCCCGAGGTGAGGATGATGGGGAACTCCTTGCTGACATCCTTCTCCTGCACCGAGGCGTACTGGGTCGGCAGGCGCCACAGGCTCTTGGCATCGGGCCAGGTGGCGTAGTCAGCCAGCAAGTCGCGGCGCGGGGTGTAGAGCGGCTCGCGGTGCTTGGGCACCTGATCCGGGAAGGTCCACACCACGCAGCGCGCCTTGGCGTTGCCGTAGGGGACGAAGCCGTGCTTGATGGCGACCCGCTGGATACCGCCGGAGAGATCGGTCTTCCAGTTCTTGCCCTCGGCCTCTTTCTTCTCGGCCTCGGTCAGCTCATCCCACCAGCCAAGCTGTTTCATCAGGTCGGCAGTGATCTCGGGATAGCCGTCTTCCACCTCACTCCCCTTCGGCCAGGAGTCTTCGGCGAGCAGCGAGACGCCCTGATACTCGATGCCGAAGCGGGCGCGGAAACCACCGCCCCCTTCCGACACCGGAATGCTGGTGTCGTAGAGGATATGGCTGCCTGGATGTTTCATCTCAGGGGTACCCCAGCAGGGCCAGGGCAGACCGTACACTTCGCCACTGACCGGGCCGCCCTCGGCCTTGAGGTTGGTCTTGTGGAAGGTGTGCCAGTTCTGCTGGTGCGCCTTGAGCCGCTCCGGGCTCTGGCCGGTGTAGCCCACGCTCCACATGCCGCGGTTGTACTCGCGGGTGATGTCTTCCAAGAGCGGCTGGTTGTTCTCCACCTTGATGTGTTTGAACAGCTGGTCGGCAAAGCCGAGCTTCTTGCTCAGCAGATACATGATCTCGTGGTCGACCTTGGATTCGAACAGGGGCTCGATCACCTTGTCACGCCACTGCATGGAGCGGTTGGTGGCGGTGACGGAACCATAGGTCTCGAACTGGGTGGTGGCCGGCAGCAGGTAGACGCCGTCGGTGCGATCGTTCATCACCGAGGCGACGGTGGGGTACGGGTCGACAATCACCATCATGTCGAGCTTTTGCATCGCCTTCTTCATCTCGGGGCCGCGAGTCTGGGAGTTGACCGCATGACCCCAGTAGAACATGGCGCGGATGTTGGAGCCCTGCTCGATGAGATCGGCGTTCTCCAGCACCCCGTCCACCCAGCGGGAGACCGGAATACCGTTGTTGTTCATCGGCAGCTTGCCGTTGTAAGCCTTGTTGTCAAAGCGCGCCTTGATCCACTCGTAATCCACATCCCACACCCGGGCCCAGTGCTTCCAGGAGCCCTCTTCCAGCCCGTAGTAACCGGGCAGGGAGTCGGAGGTGACGCCAAAGTCGGTGGCCCCCTGCACGTTGTCGTGACCGCGGAAGATGTTGGTGCCCGCCCCGCTCTTGCCCACGTTGCCGAGGGCCAGTTCGAGGATGCAGTAAGCGCGGGTGTTGTTGTTGCCTGTGGTGTGCTGGGTGCCGCCCATGCACCAGACCACGCAGCCGGGGCGGTTGTCGGCCAGCAGTTTGGCGGCGCCATAGACCTGCTGTTCATTGAGGCCGGTCACCCGCTCCACTTCGGCCGGAGTCCAGCGCGCCACCTCTTTTTGCACCTCGTCCATGCCGTAGACGCGGGTACGGATGAACTCTTTGTCTTCCCAGCCGTTCTTGAAGATGTGCCAGAGCATGCCCCAGATAAAGGCGACGTCGGTACCCGGGCGCAGGGAGAGGTACATGTCCGCCTTGGCGGCGGTGCGGGTGCGGCGCGGGTCGACCACCAGGATCTTGCAGCCATTGCGCTCTTTGGCCAACAGGATGTGCTGCATGGCGACCGGGTGGGCCTCCGCCGGGTTGGAGCCGATAAACATGATCGACTTGCTGTTGTGCATGTCGTTCAGGCTGTTGGTCATGGCGCCGTAGCCCCAGGTGTTGGCTACCCCGGCCACCGTGGTGGAGTGGCAGATCCGCGCCTGATGATCCACGTTGTTGGTGCCCCAAAGCGACGCCATCTTGCGAAACAGGTAGGCCTGCTCGTTGGAGTGCTTGGCGGAGCCGAGCCAGTAGACGCTGTCGGGGCCGGACTCCTTGCGCAGGCGCAGCACCTCGTTGCCCACCTCTTCGATGGCCTGATCCCAGCTGATGCGCTGCCACTTGCCGCCCACCAGCTTCATCGGGTACTTGAGGCGACGCTCACCGTGACCATGCTCGCGCAGGGCCGCCCCCTTGGCACAATGACCGCCAAGGTTGAAGGGGTGATCAAAGGCCGGCTCCTGACCGGTCCAGACGCCGTTCTGCACCTCGGCATAGACGCCGCAGCCCACCGAGCAGTGGGAACAGATGGTGCGCTTCACCTCGACCGGCACCCCGGCCGCCACAGTTTTGGCCTCGGCCCGCTGCATCATGGCTGGCGCCAGCCAACCGGCGGCCACGGCGCCACCGGCCACCAGACCGGAGTTGACCATAAAGGCGCGGCGGGTCAGCCCCTGACCGCGAATGGCCTCATTGCCCTGCTCGCCCGCCTGGGGCTGCTCGGCACGTTTTGTCAGTTTCATGAGTTCTCCTTCACTGATCCGGCTCAGTCGGTGCCGCGCAGGGTGCGATAAAAGTCGTGAACATGGGGGGTCTCCCGATAGCCCTTGTCAGGCTCGGTGTCGTGGGTCAGCACCTCTTTGCCCACCACCCGACCGGTGGCACCGGCCAATACGCCTATGGTGGCGACCACGCCAACTCCCTTGATCAGATTGCGGCGGGACGGGTCTTTCAGCTTTTCATCGCTCATTCTTGTGACCTCTGTTGTTGTTCTTGCCAGCGCCTGCGCGCCAGCTTCGCGTCCAATGGGATATCTCGTCTGCTCGTTTTGTTATGCGCAGCTCTTGTTATGCGCAGATAGGGGCGTTCAGCCCGGCACCACGCAGGCGCCAAACGGCAGGCGCAATTCGTTTTCCAGCTTGAAGAAATCTTCGGCAAGGGCGCCGACCGCCCGGTAGAAGCTGCCCCCTTTCGCCTGTTGCTGATCGCGGCAGCAGGCGAGTACCCAGGGGGCAAGGTGGCGCTCATAGAAGCGGTTGCGCTCCGGGTGTTGCTCGCCAATCAACACCGCCATCACCTCACAGAGGGCGGCCAGATGATCTTCCGGCTCGCACACTCCGCTCTGGCGCTCGAAACCGAGGGACTGCAGATCTGCGCGCAGCACCGCCAGCGGCAGCTCCATCAAAGAGCCGGTGAGATACCAGGAGGCAAACGGCACGATCTCCCCGCGCCCCAGCCCGATAAAGAGATCCTGATACTCCTCGGCAAGCTCGTTTTCGTTGTGGCTACTGGCCGCCAGCTGCACCAGCCCGAGCCCTCTGGCAAAGGGGCCCGGCATAGCCTGCACCCCTTGCAGCCAGGCGAGCTGTTCGCCACGGGGGGCGGCGCGCCAGAGGCTCGCCAGCAGGACGTAGAGATCGGCGCTGCTCTGTTCCAGTTCGGTCATGGTCAGTTCGCCAGCCTTTTCGTTATGTTGTTCACTCATCACTGGCACCTCACACCTTGAGCTGGGAGACGGGATCCGCCGCCAGCGCCGCAAACACATCCTTGACCCGACACTCCTCGCACATCCGCAGCCGCTGGGCGGCCTCGTTCTGGAAGTGGGAGTGACCGGCCAGCTTTTGCTGGATGCGGCGGATCATCGAGGCGGGCGCGAACGGCTTGCCGCAGCGAATGCAGCAGGCAGCCTCTTCGGCTTTCAGGCTCTGCACGGCGCGGCGCGCCTCGGGCACGGGTTGCAGGCGAGCCGTGAGCACGATGGCCTGCTCGGGGCACGCCTTTTCGCACATGCCGCACTGGATGCAATCCTGCTCGATAAAGTTGAGGCCGGGGGCATGGCCCACCGCATGCAGGGCGCGGCTCGGGCAGACCGCCACGCAGCCCATGCAGAGGGTGCAGTCAGCTTCTTTCAATTCCACACTGCCGTAAGGGGCGCCGTGGGGCACCGTCAGCGGCTCACGGCTCCCTTCGTTGGCCTGCCAGAGGGCATCGAAGGCGGCAAACAGGTTCTCCCGTTTGTCCCCTTTGAGCGGTTTATCCAGCAGTGCAACGGTTGGCTGGCCGGAAACAGGCTCACCAGCATCTGCGTCAAACAGAGCGATGCGATCGGCAGCAAGACCCGCGCCCGCCAACAGCACGGCGGCGCTGGCCAGTTCCCGCTCAACCAATGCCCGCACGCTTTCGGGGACATCGTCACCCAGCGCAATGCGCACTGCGCTGGCGCCATAGGCGAGTGCGGCGAACCAGCTCTCGATGCCTAAACTCGCGCTCTCCTCCACCCAGATCGGCAGCCAGTTGGCGGGCAGGCGGGTGAGTTCGGCTTCCACCCATTCGCGCTCGTTTTCGCCGGCGATCAGCAGTTGCGGCGCTTCCCCCCCCGCCTCCCGGTAGTGCTTGATCAATCGGAACAGATAGTCGCCGCTGGTGTTGGCATCGGGCTGATGATAGGCAATCGCCCCGGTCGGACAGGCAGAGGCGCAGCTGCCAAAGCCCTGACAGAGATGGGGATCGATCTGGATGCGACCATTGATGGGCTTGAGGGCATCGGTCGGGCAGACATCGAGGCAGCGGCTGCAACCGGGCACGCCGCGGGCGGTAAAGGCGCAGGCCTCGGGGTCGAGGCGAAAATAGCGCGGTTTGTCGAAGATACCGGTCAGCGCACAGAGCTCGGCGAGCCGTTCGGCCAGCCCTTGATCATCGGCCAGATGCAGATAGCCAACCGGCGGGCGCTCCAGCGCAAAGAGCGGGGCGCGGCCCAGATCGGCCACCAGATCGAAGCACGGTTCGCTGCCCACCGTCGCTTGTTGTGGAAAACAGAGCGCAGCCAGATTAACCCGATCCCCCTGCCCGTTGAGGCCGGTGAGCTGGAACTGCCCCAGATACCCTGTCAGGCTCGGCTCGCGCAGGGTCAGGGCCGCGAGGGATGCGGTGGCATCGAAAATAGATTCGAGATCCGCTGCCTCGGCGTCATGGACCGCTTCGGTCACCAGCAGAGTCGGCTTCACCCCGGCGGGCAGCTGGCTGGCCGCGCGGCGAATCCGATCTTCCGGGCCGACCAGCAGCAGGCCCCCCTGACTCTGGTAAGAGACAGTAGCCGGGATCAGGTTGTCGGTCTTGACCGTATGCTGCAGGGCATAGGCGCGAGCGCGCGCGTTATGCTCGGCCGCCCCCGCCCCATGGGCAAGATTGGAGGCCAGATTTGGGGCCAGATTTGGCAATGTTTGTTCAGTGCTCACATACACTCCTGCGCGCGCCACCTCATGGGATGGGCGCTTGTTGGTAAGCCGAGAGAGCAAGAGCCGAGCCAACTCCCCCGGAAAAAAAGTGACGGACAGGGAGTCAGGATCCTGAAGGTTCCATTCCATCACCTTTGGTTGGGACATTTTGTCCATCACAGGAAACCAAAATGTCCCGAACATCGGTGTGGGTTTGAGAATGGTTATCAGCCAGCTCGTCGGCGGAAGGTTCGCTGACAAGCGCCACCGGTTCAGCGGATCCGCTGGCCGGATTGGCCGATTCGCTCTCCGGGGCGATAACCTGATCCACCAGCCAGTTGCGCAGCCCGGCGGTCAGGGCTGCGGGCAGCAATTCGGGCTGGCTGAAATCCTGGGTGTAGTCGTCGAGCCCATCCGGCTTATGGCTGCGAAACATGGCCCGCAGCGCCTCCTTGTCGGGAAGTTTGGCCTTGCCCGGCTGGGCCGTTGTTAGCAGCGGCTCGCCACTCTCTGCCCCCTCAACGGCAAGGGGTTCCCTGCTCCCCTTGTCAGTGCTGACTACGGGGCTATCCAGCGCAGTATCTGGATTTTCAGCTTCGCCACTGCCTTCGATGGGGGCGGCAACCGCCTCGGGAATGGCCTCTTCCCGTGGCTGCAATACCTGATGCTTGCGCGCCTCACTCTTGCGAGACGACCAGCGCTTGAGGAAATCACTCATGGGCGCGATTTCCGCTGTCGCTGCCACGCTCGCGGCCATCGGGGCCGGTGGCCTTGACGGCGCCGCAGCTGGCTTGATCTTGGCTATCGACACCCAGCTGATCCTGCGCCCGTCCCTTGCCCTTCTTGCCCTTGCGGCGGGCCTCCAGCAGCTCGCCGTGGCGACCGATAAAGGCCTCCACCCAGGCTTGCAGCGCCTCGGGCAGCGGGCAGGAGAGCACCTGCCGCTCGCCATCCATATAGGCGGCGGCCACAGTCTGGCTCAGGGTCAGGCCATCGGCCACAAAGCCATTGTCCACGCGGCTTCCGGTCACAAACAGGCGGGGCGAGCCGGAGCTCAAATTGAAGCGATAATCCCCCCGCTCGTCGCGAAACAGGGTAAGGGGCAAGGCACCGGCTGCCTCAGGTTCGGCGGGGTGGAGCGCCGCAATCTCGAAACGGCGGCTCTGCCAGCGGCCAACCTGGCTGTCGATGGCCTTTAACTCCAGTTGCAGCCAGCGCTGCGGGGGCAAGGTATTGGTGGTGTCTTGCACTGTCACGGCTCCCATCAGAAGGTCTCTACCGGGCCGCCCTCCCCCGTAATCCACCCCATTCGGGGTGGATCAGAGCAGGAGATTTATGGCGGCCACGGCCATCATTGGGATAAGACTTAGCAAGAGTGGGGCCAAGGCCGGTTTGGTGGTTAATGGGGGCTTTGATGCGGGTTGGGACGTCGTGCGGGATATGGGTTGGCGCGGGCGTAGGTTGGCGCTAAGCGCAGCGAAGCCCAACATGTAAAGAAAAACCAGTACTCCCACATCCCAATCCAGCTTAATGTTGGCAATAACCGAATAACCAGATAATTGCCTACATCAACAAGATCTCGCAGTAAACGTTGGGATGTTCTTCGCTCAACACCAACCTACGATTTAGCCAAACATATGAGATAGATAGGTTGGTTTCTACCACAATATCAATTAGGAGAATTAAGTGATAGCATTGAGTTTGTAACCAAGATGTCTATGTGACCAACTTAATGTGGCAATAAAATGAGAAATACAAAGATTATAGTTATGGTTGTCATCATTTTAATTTTAATCTCTCTACCTGCCGTCATATATTACATAAGATGGGGAATAGGCTTATGGGATAGACATGAAGACTGGGCAATCATGGCCAATTATTTTAATGGCTTTTATGGTCCAATTTTAACTGCGCTATCAATTGGGACTATTGCATATCAGATAAAGGCAACATCAACTAGCAATGAAGTAAATAGATTGTCGGATGATTTTGCAAGGTTATGCACCAATTTAAAAGACCAAATAATTGAAATTAACCGCTATGACATAGAAGATGTTTATAATGAAGTTAGACTATCAAAAACTAACGAATCAGAACCAAACCTTGGCCCCCTAAGCTACCCTTTTTTTTATTAAGAAAACTCAACTCATGCACTCTGTAATAGGAATAGACCTAACATTGCGCAGACTCAAGAATATTGACGAAAAGAAATTCAAATCATTGAGAGCTAATTTATTCTCAGATATTAACAGAGACATTTTCAGACAACTTATACATATAGCAATTGGGTTTAAAACAATACCAAACGACGATATATTAAAATAGATGCGTAGGTTCGAATAGCGGAGCGTATTCGGACAATCGCGTAGCCGAGTGATCGTAAATTGGTATGGACAGAAATTCCAACGAATCGACGATAAATTCATTAATCGGTTACTTAAATTCCTAAAACATCTGGTCCACACCCATCCAGCAGGTATATGCCACCTCCATACATGTAGCGTAATGATAGAAGGGGATAATAAGGACACTTGGCCATCCCCTTTTCCTTTTCGTAACCGAAAAACCAAGCATAGCGTCACGATCCGGCAATATATGCACCTGTTCAAGATCGTAAATCTCGCGATAGTCCGAATACGCTCCGCTATTCGAACCTACTTAACTCCAAAAAAGAGAATCTCGCCCAAAGTAATCTGGAACAAAACTTGCTGTATCCCTCCCCTTAGATCCCGGCAACCGGTCGCGAGGGGCCCATGACACCGACCTTTATCAAAAGCAATGCTGCCGCCCAGCTCACCATGGCCGTCGAGGTGATGGATGAACAGGGCACAATGAACACCCGCCAAATCGCCTGTGAGCGGCCACTGACGGTCTACCTCAACTGGAAGGAGATAGTGACCCTGATGACGCTGGGGGCCCGCCCCGAGGCGCTGGTGCTGGGTTATCTGAAAAATCAGGGCTTTATCGAGGATATCTCGGCCATCGAGTCGGTGATCGTCGACTGGGATAGCGAGGCCGCCGCCGTGGTGAGCAGCCAGCAGGCCGACGATCTCGACAAATCGCTGGAGAAGAAGACGGTCACCTCCGGCTGCGGTCAGGGCACCATGTATGGCAGCGTGATGAAGAAGCTCGAAGGGGTGGTATTGGCGGCGCCCGAGCTTAAACAGAGCACCCTCTACGCCCTGCTAAAAGCGCTGTCGGCCCATAACGAAACCTACAAGATGGCCGGTGCCGTCCATGGCTGCGCCATCTGTCGCGGCGCGGAGATCCTCTCCTTTGTCGAGGATGTGGGGCGCCACAATGCGGTGGATACGCTGGCGGGCGAGCTGTGGATGCGCGGCGAGGCTGGCCACGACAAGATCTTCTACACCACAGGGCGGCTCACCTCGGAGATGGTGATCAAGGTGGCGCAGATGGGCATTCCGGTGCTGCTGTCGCGCTCCGGCGTCACCCAGATGGGGCTGGATCTGGCCCGCCAGCTTGGCATCACCATGATTGCCCGCGCCAAGGGGCGCCACTTCGAGGTATTCAGCGGTCACGACCATATGGTGCTGGACGAGAAGCCGCCGGTGCTGGCGCCCGGTTCAGCCGGCCGCGGGATGCGGGATTAAACCATGAACGAGTTTATGAACGTGAAGCAGGTGGCGGAATACCTCGATCTCAACGAGAAGAAGGTCTACCAGCTCGCCAACGAGGCGCGCATCCCCGCCACCAAGGCGACTGGCAAGTGGCTGTTTCCGCGATCCCTGCTCGATCGCTGGCTGCTCGGCAGCTGCCACGAGGGGGTGATGAACGACCGGCTGCTGCTGGCGGGCTCGGACGATGTGCTGCTGCACTACGCCAGCAGCCGTTTGGCCCGGCAGCTCGGCACCCAGGCACTGGTGGGCTATACCCCGTGCGGCACCCGTCAGGGGCTGGCGATGCTGGCGCGCGGCCATGTGGATCTCTGTGCCATCCACTGGGGGCAGGCCGAGGAGGCTCACCTGCGCCATCCGGCGCTGGTGCAGCAGTATCAGGGCCACCGGCAATGGGTGATCGTGCATGGATTTCGCCGGGTGCAGGGGCTGGTGCTGCGCCAAGGGCTGCAACCCAAGGAGGCGAAAGAGACGCTCGACTGGCGCTGGGCCATGCGCCAAGAGGGAGCCGGCAGTCAGCGCGCCCTGCAGGAGTGGCTGCAAACCCAGGGGGAGTCGCTAACCCGGCTGGAGCGCACCCTCGAGGTCAACAGCGAGCGGGAGCTGGCCGCCGCCATCAGCCGTGGCGATGCGGATGTGGGGCCCGGCGCCCAGAGCACCGCCACCGAGTTTGGCCTCGGCTTTATGCCCTTGTCGCAGGAGTGCTTCGATCTGGTGATGCCGCAGGGGGTCTTCTTTCGCACCCTGCTGCAACAGCTGATCGGCTGGCTGCAATCCCCCGAGGGACGCGAGCTGGCGGCCCGCCTCGGCGGCTATGACCTGACCCAAAGCGGCAAGCTGGTGTGGAGCCCGCAGTAAATAACCACTCACCCACAGACAAAACAGCCCGCCAACCATGTTGACGGGCTGTTTTTATCACGGGCCTTTTTTAAGCAGCATCAATCGCTTGTCTCACGCCCCTCGGCATTGAGCGCAATGCGCCACCCTTCCAGTTTCGCGGGCTCGCTGCCGCTGGGCAGCAGGGCGTGGCTGCGCAGCCGTACGGTAAAGCAGCTCCCCTGCCCCGGGGTAGAGTCCACCAGCAGCTCCCCACCCCAGCGGCTGATGATGCGGTGGCTCAGGGCCAGCCCCAGACCGGTGCCGGTAGCGCGGGTGGTGAAGAAGGGGTCGAAGATCTTGTCGATAATGGCCGCCTCAATGCCGCTGCCGTTGTCGATCACCCGCACTTCGGCCCCGCGCAGCTGACCCAGTTCATCGACCCAGTCGCGGCTATCGACCCGGATCTCCCCCTGCTCCCCCAGCGCGTGGCTGGCGTTGACCAGGAGGTTTATCAGCACCTGCAACAGCTGCTGGCGATCCGCCTCGATGGGCTGCTGGGCCCTGAGATCGGCCACCAGCTCCACCTGCTGCTGGCGCAGGGCGGAGCGCACCAGCGTCAGGCTCTCCTCGATGATGGGGTTGAGGTGCTGCCACACCGGCGCCGTCTCGTAGTCGCCGGGGCGGGAGTATTGCAGCAGGCTGCGGGTGATGGCACGAATGCGCTCGATCTGGGCCAGCACCAGCGCCAGCTCCTCGCTGACCGGCTCGGCCGCCTCCCCCAGCTCCAGCTTCATCAGCTCCACATTGCCGAGGATCACCGCTAGCGGATTGTTGATCTCGTGGGCCACCCCGGCCGAAAGCTCGCCAAGGGCCGCCAGCTTCTCGCTGATCAGCAGCTGCTGGCGCGCCTCGGTCAGCATATGAATATGATCTTCCAGCTCGGCGGTCTTCTGCTCGAGGCTTTGGGTACGCTCGGCCACCTTCTGCTCCAGCTCGTCGGCGCTGCGGGCCATCTGCTGCTGATGCGCTTCTTGCCTGTCCAGCATGGCGTCGAACTGGCGACCGAGCTGGGCCAACTCGTGGTCGGGGTCGAGGGCCAGCGGGCCGATGCGAGCGGACTCCCCGGCCTGCACCTGCCTCACCACCTTGTGCATCCGCTCGATGGGGGAGAAGAGATCCCGCGCGCCGCGATAGACCAGCAGGCCGGAGAGCAGCAACAGCAGCACCACGCCCGAGCCCAGCTCCACCAGATTGGTGAGGTAGGTGCGGATGATGGGCCACTCGAGAAAGCCCACATAGAGCATGCCGAGCCGCTCGCCCCTGGCTCCCAGCAGCGGCTCGTAACCCGAGACATACCAGGCGTCGTGAACGAAGGCGCGGTCAACCCACATCTCCCCCCGCCCCAGCACCTGCTCGCGCACTGGCGGCGAAACCCGGGTACCCACCGCCCGGCCCACCTGACGGCTGCTGCTGACCGGTACGTTGGTGCTCACCCGCAGATCATCGAGAAACAGGGTGACGGTGCCAACGCTGCCATCTGGCAGGGTATTTTTGGCAAACACCTGCCCCTTGAGCTCATCCACCAGCCGGGTGCTGCCGTTGACAAGCTCGCCCCCCTCCAGCACGGCCCAAAGCGATCCGTCGCGGCCCATCACCGGCGTCAGTGAGAGGCTGATCAATCCCCTGTTCTCCACCACCCTGGTGCCATCCCGCTGCCACAGCACGGCCCGTTTGGCCAGTTGCGGAGAGAGGGCGAGCATCTCCTGCTGCGACCAGACCACAAAGTGACTGACGCTGCGCCCGGCCGTGAGGGCGGCGCGCTCCTGCGCCGTCAGCTGATCCAGCTCGGGGCCACGGCGCAAGCGCAGAAAATCGAGGCCATAGTTGGCCGCCAGCGGCATCACCCAGTCATGCAGTTGATCCGGCGATTCCCGCAGCCGCAGCTGAAAGGCCCAGGCATCGCGCAGATGCTCGAGATGCTCGGTCTGGCGCTGCTGCTGCACCGTGATGGCGTGGTGGGCCACCCCGAGATCGCTGCGCACCGTGGTGAGCAGGTTCTGCCAGCTGTAGGTGAGAGTCCAGTAGAGGGTGAGCGCGATCATGCCCACCAGAGTGAGCATGATGGGTACCGAGGTGAGTAACAGCAGGCGCCAGCGCACCTTGGTGCGCACGCAACGGGGCAACAGGGCGCGCATGCAGCGGGAGAGCAGGGTCAGTTTCATCGCCACCCCATCCGATCAGCCTTCCTCATTCGATGGCCCACTCCTTGAATTTGCGATCCAGCGTCTTGCGCGCCACCCCGAGCACCCGGGAGGCGGCAGACTTGTTGCCATCATGGCTCGCCACCACTTGCAGGATGTGGGCCTTCTCCACCTCTGCCAGCGGCCACGCCAGCGGATAACCCTCCTCGCTCGCCCCCTGCTCGGCGGGCTTGCTGCTCTGCCAGTAATCCGCCGGAGGCTTGCCCAGCAGCAGGCAGCGCTCGATGAGATTGCGCAGCTCCCGCACGTTGCCGGGCCAGGGATAAGCCTGCATCGCCACCACATCCTCGTGGGTCCAGCTCAGGGAGCCCATCCCCATCTCGGCGGTGAGCTGGCGGGTAAAGTGGTGTACCAGCGCGGGGATGTCGTCGATCCGCTCCCGCAACGGGGCCACCGGCAGCGCCACCACGTTGAGGCGATAGAAGAGATCTTCGCGAAAGCGGCCCGCCTCCACCTCGGCCTTGAGGTTGCGGTTGGTGGCGGCGACGATGCGCACATCCACCGCCAATTCGCGCTCGGCCCCCACCGGGCGAATGGCCTTCTGCTCCAGCGCCCGCAACAGGGAAGCCTGCATGGCTAGCGGCATTTCGCCGATCTCGTCCAAAAAGAGCGTGCCCTGATGGGCGACCCGGAACAGGCCGTCGCGCCCCTTGCGGGCGCCGGTAAAGGCCCCCTGCACATGGCCGAACAGCTCGCTTTCCAGCAGCTCCGGGGCGATGGAAGCGCAGTTGAGGGGCACAAAGGCCCCCATACGGCCGGAGAGTTGATGCAGGGCGCGAGCCACCAACTCCTTACCTGTGCCGGACTCCCCCTCCACCAGCACGGCGGCATTGGAGGGGGCCACTCTGGCGATGAGCGTCTTGAGCTCGCGGGTCTTGGCACTGTCGCCAATCAGGGTGGGCGGGAACAGCTTGCTCACCTCTCGGCGCAGCAGCAGGTTCTCCCGCTCCATCTGGCGGCGCTCGATGACTCTGTCCACCGCCTGCACCATCTGATCGAGGTTGAAAGGCTTGAGGATAAAGTCGCTGGCGCCGAGGCGCAGCGCCTTGAGGGCGGTCTCCATATCGCCAAAACCGGTCATGAAGATGATGTCGCTGCGGCGGGTGGCGGGGTCTATGGCCTCATGCCACTCGATGCCGGAGCGCCCCGGCAGCCGGATGTCGGCGATGATAAGGTCGAAGTGAAGGCGGCAGCGCAGGGCTTCCGCCTCCTCCACGCTGGCGGCAGTCTCAATCTGGGCAAAACGCTTGGCCAGCGCCTTGGCCAGAAAGCTGCGCATGCCGGGCTCATCGTCAACGATAAGCAGGGAGAGGGCAGACCAGCGGCTGGGAGGGAGTGTCATGGAAAAAAGTACCTCGGATGCACGTACGGTCGGTGAATGTCCCGATAACCGGAACCTTAGTGGGACATTTTGTCCTTACCGTATCAAAAGCACCAACACCAATTATTAAAAGCGATAACAAGCTCACCTAATTGATTTTAATAAGCTTCTGTTTTTAAACGGCAAACCGTGAATGCAGCGGCAAAGGAACAGTTTGGCACCCTGCTTGCTTACTCTTGCCCTCTCCTCATCCACCCTGAAAAAAGTTGCATCACGATGACGATAAAAACCAACCTCAAACGTTTTGCCCTCTCCCTCGCCGCCAGCCTGCTGCTCGCCGGTGCGGCCCACGCCGAAGCGGATACTAATGCCACAAAAGCGCCGATCCGCCTCGCCACCACCACCAGCACCGAGCAGTCCGGTCTGCTGGGCTGGCTGCTGCCCCAGTTCACCAAGGAGACCGGTTATCCGGTGCAGGTGATAGCGGCCGGTACCGGCCAGAGCCTGAAGATGGGCGAGAATGGCGATGCGGATCTGGTGATGACCCACGCCCCCTCTGCCGAGAAAAAGTTTGTCGACGCAGGCTTTGGCATCGAGCCGGTGCACCTGATGTACAACGACTTCGTCATCGTCGGCCCGGCCAAAGACCCGGCGGGTCTCGGCAAACTGCACGACGCAGCCAAGGGGCTGCAAGCCATCAAGGAGCAGGGCCAGACCTTTATCTCCCGCGGTGACGAGTCCGGTACCCACATTAAGGAGAAGACCCTGTGGCAAGCCGCTGACGTCAAACCCGAGTTTGCCGGTTACACGTCCATCGGCCAGGGGATGGGCCCGACCCTGACCATGGCCTCGGAGCTGGGTGCCTACACCCTGACCGACCGCGGCACCTGGCTCGCCTACCAGAGCAAGCTGGATCTCGCCGTACTGCTGGAGGGTGACAAGCGCCTGTTCAACCCCTATCAGGTGATCCTGGTCAACCCCAAGCGCTACCCGGATCTCAACACCGAAGGGGCCCGCACCCTGAAGAACTGGCTGGTCTCAGAGCATGGCCAGAAGTTGATCGGCGACTTCAAGGTAGCCGGTCAGGCGCTGTTTGTGGCGGATGCCAACGGGAAATAATGGCAACCCCGACTCCTGCGATGACCTTGATGGCCCTCCCCCGGTTCGCTGAGGGAGGCGCCTGATGCCGACCCTGCTCGATACTACGTTGGCGGCCCTCGCCCTGCTGTTCAGTGGTGACACTGAACTGTGGCAGGTGGTGGGGGTCTCCTTCTCCGTCTCCTGTATCGCCCTGCTGCTGGTGCTGCTGCCCGCCTTGCTGCTGGGTTTTGCGCTGGCCTATCTGCCGCTGCCCGGCCGCTGGCTCTGGCTCTCCTGCATCAATACCCTGCAATCGGTGCCGACCGTGGTGATTGGCCTCTTGCTCTACATGCTGCTGTCGCGGGCCGGCCCCTTTGGCGACTGGAAGCTGCTTTTTACCCAGCAGGCGATGGTGGTGGGGCAGATGCTGATCGCCTTTCCGGTGATCGCCACCATGGCTCATGCGGCGTTTGTCCAGAGTGACCGGCGCGCCTGGGAGACCGCCCTGACCCTGGGGGTCTCCTGGCCCAAGGCGCTGATCGGCCTGATGCACGAGTGCCGTTTTGGCCTGCTGGCCGCCATCATCGGCGCCTTTAGCCGCATCGTCACCGAGGTGGGCTGCTCCATGATGGTGGGGGGCAATATCCTGCACTTTACCCGCAATATCCCCACCGCCATCGCGCTGGAGACCCAGAAAGGGGCCTTTACCCAAGGGGTGGCGCTCGGCATAGTGCTGCTCACCCTCGCCCTCTTGCTCAACCTGCTGCTGACGGCCTGTCGCGGCCACAGCTATCTGAAGAACTGACCATGCCCCCACTGTGTACCAACAGGAGTACCCCATGGCCCTGACCGCCCACCAGCTAACGATGCGCTTTGGCGAGCGCCAGCTGTTCGAGATTGACCGGCTCGCCATCGCACCGGGGGATGCCATCTGGCTGCATGGAGCCAACGGGGTGGGCAAGACCACTCTGCTCAAAATCCTGGCGGGGCTGCTGGCACCCACCCGCGGCCACACCAATCTGCCGGGGCGCTGGCAGCAGCGGCTAAACCGGTTGCTCAAGCGGGAGCTGGGGCCGGGCCGGGTCACCTATCTGCACCAGACCCCCTATCTGTTCGATCGCACAGTGCACGACAACGTCGCCTGGGCGCTCGATAAACAACTCGGCAGCGAGATCCGGGTGTTCGAGGCGCTGCGCCGGGTCGAGCTGGAGGGGCTGGCGCGGGAGCACATCAGCATTCTCTCGGGTGGCGAACGGCAACGGCTGGCGATGGCTCGAGCCTGGGCGCTGCAACCTGCCTTTCTGCTGATGGATGAGCCCACCGCCAATCTGGACACACATTCGGTTGCCCTGATGGCCGCATTGGCGCAAGATCTGCGGGAGCATGGCAGCGGCCTGGTCGTCATCAGCCACCAGAGCAACGCCCTGACCGACCTGTGCGAGCGGCAATGGACCCTCGCCCGTGGCCAGCTGCAAGAGACGACCCCTTTAAAAATCATCGAGCGACATGACTTCAAAAAGCGACAGCCACTCTGATCCCGTTGCCGTATCAGCAGTGATCCTGGCAGGAGGCCGCGCCACCCGGATGGGGGGCGAAGACAAGGGATGGGTAGCACTGGCGGAACGCCCTCTTATCGACCATGTTCTGGCGCGCCTGCGCCCCCAGGTGGATGAGGTGCTGATCAACGCCAACCGCAGTCAGGCCCGCTATCAGGCGCTGGCCCCGGTCATCAGCGATGACAACAACGACTATCTCGGCCCGCTGGCGGGCATGCAGGCAGGTCTTGCTGCCGCCCGTCACGACTGGGTGCTGTTTGTCCCCTGCGATGGCCCCGCCCTGCCGCTGGATCTGATGAGCCGCTTTCGCGCCGCCCTGACTCCGGATACCGAGCTGGTAGTGGCCCACGACGGCGACTGGCTGCAACCCGTGGTGGCCCTGCTGCACAAATCCCTGCTCCCCTCCCTCACCGCCGCACTGGCAGAGGGGGAGCGCAAAATCGATATCTGGTTTGCCCGCCACAATATGGCGGTGGTGAGCTTTGCCGATCAGCCGGATGCCTTTATCAATCTCAATAGCCCTGCCGAGCTGGCCGCCTACGAGGCCCGTCTGCTCGCCCCGGCTATCGCCCCCCAACAAGGAGTCACCTCATGACCCCGGCCCCCACCCTTCCCCTGCTCGGCTTCGCCGCCTGGAGCGGCACCGGCAAGACCACCTTGCTGGAGCAGTTGCTCCCCCTGCTGGTGGATCGCGGCCTGCGCATCGGGGTGCTCAAGCACGCCCACCACGACTTTGATATCGACCAGCCGGGCAAAGACAGCTATCGCCTGCGCAAGGCGGGTGCCCAGCAGATGATGGTCGCCTCCCGTCGTCGTCATGCTCGTATCATTGAGACGGAACTGGCCGAAGCTGATTTTCGCCAGCTGCTGGCCAGCTTCGATCAAACAGAGCTCGATCTGCTCTTGGTCGAGGGGTTCAAGCACGAACACTTCCCGAAAATCGAGCTGCACCGCGCCGAGATTGGCAAGCCGCTGCTCTTCCCCGAAGACAGCGACATCATCGCGCTGGCCAGCGATCAGCCACAACAGAGTGGCGAACAACAGCAGACAAGCCTGCCCCGACTCGATATTAACGATCTGGCGGCTATCGCCGACTTCGTCTGCCGCTGGCTTGACGGCTGCCAGAGCAAGGAGCCGGAGGCGGGCAAGGGCTTTCTCTCGGTCGAGGCGGCCCGCAACGCCATTCTGGCGGCCCTCACCCCTAGCACGGCCTGCTCCGAAAAACCGCTGGCCCAGTGCCACGGCGCCGTGCTGGCCGCCGATCTGATAAGCCCCATCAATGTGCCACCCCACGCCAACTCGGCGATGGATGGCATCGGCCTTCGCAGCGACGATCTCGCCACCGGCCGCTGGCAACTGGTGGGGGAAGTGCTGGCGGGCCAGCAGCGCCACGAGCCTGTGCTGGCCGGTCAGGCGGTGCAGATCATGACCGGCGCTCCGCTGCCCCCCGGTGTGGATACCGTGGTGATGCGGGAAGAGACGCTGATTGAAGGTGAGTGGGTCACCGTCACCGCACCGATCCGCGCAGGGCAGAATGTGCGCCTCGCCGGCGAAGATCTCGCCAAGGGCGCGGTCGCCATCCCGGCCGGGACCTGGCTTGGTGCCCCCCAGCTGGGGCTGGCAGCATCACTCGGTCAAGCCAGTCTCACGGTGCGCACCCCGCTGAAAGTGGCGCTGTTCAGTACTGGCGACGAGGTGCAGGCGCCGGGCGAGCAGCTCGCCCCCGGCCATATCTTCGACAGCAACCGCTTCACCCTGATGGCCCTTATCCGCGCCGCTGGTTGCGAGGTGATGGACCTTGGCATCATTCCCGATGACAAGACCATTCTGCGCCAGCAGCTGGAGCAGGCCGCCGCCAGTGCCGATCTGGTGTTGAGCTCGGGTGGGGTCTCGGTGGGCAATGCCGACTTTATCAAGCTGGTGCTGGCGGAGCTCGGCCAGATCGATTTCTGGCGCATCCAGATGCGGCCGGGCCGCCCGCTCGCCTTTGGCAAGCTGGGGCAGACCCCCTTCTTCGGCCTGCCGGGCAATCCGGTGGCGGCGATGATCTGCGTGCTGCAGTTTGTCGAGCCTGCCATCGCCCGCTTGCAAGGCAAGCGGTGGCAGCCGCTGCGCCTCTCGGCACTGGCGGACGAGAAGATGAAGAGCCGCCCGGGGCGCACCGAGTTTCTGCGCGGCATCTTCCATCAGGACCGTAACGGCCAGCTGCGGGTGCGCACCACTGGGCCACAGGGCTCGGGTATTCTGAGCTCTATGGCCGAGGCCAACTGCCTGATTGAAATCGTACCGGATCAACCCGGGATCGCCGTTGGCGAGCGGGTCTGGATCCACCCCCTGCAGGGACGACTGGCCTAAATCCCGACGGGGCGTTGGCCGGATGCACGGCGCCCCGTCACCCACCTGACAGGAGGCAGACCATGCGTCTTGATGCCCCCCTCTCTCGACTCGATCTGCTGGTCTATGGCCGCTACCGGATCGTCCATGGCCTGCGCATTGCGCTCGCCTTTATGCTCACCTTTCTGCTGACCCGCGAGCTGAAACTGCCGGAGAGCACCTGGCCACTGATAACCTTGGTGGTGGTGATGGGCCCCATCTCGTTTTGGGGCAATGTGCTCTCCCGCGCCCTGCAGCGGGTGGTGGGCACCATCTTCGGCGCCAGTTGCGGGGTGGTGGCGCTCTATCTCGAGATCTACTCGCTACCGCTCACCCTGATCTGGTGTGGGTGCATCATGTTCCTCTGCGGCTATCTGGCCCTCGGCAAGCGCCCCTATGTGGGGCTGCTGATCGGCATCACCCTGGGGGTCACCATGGGGGCCATGCCGGGGGATATAGAGACGGCGCTGTGGCGCAGTGCCGACGTGATACTGGGCTCCCTGCTGGCGCTGCTCTTTTGCAGCATCTATCCCCAGCGGGCCTACAGCCACTGGCGGCTGCAACTGCACCAGATCCTGCAGCAGTCGGGGCGGCTCTATCACACTCACCTCTCCCCCAATGTGCTGGAGCGCCCGCGCCTCAAGCACAATCTCTCCCAACTGCTGGCACAGACCGGCAAACTGCGGGCCCTGCTGGCCCCTGCGGCCAAGGAGACGCGCCACAGCGTCGCCCTGTTTGATGCGGTGCAGGTCACCATGCGCAACACCCTCTGCACTCTGGAGATGCTGGCCAACACCTACTGGAACGATCGGGAGAGCCACTTTCTGATGCAGAGTACCCGCGAACTGCACGCCTGCCATCTGGCCACCGAAGAGGCGATCAACCAGCTGGCCCTGATGATGCAAACCGGTGACGGGCGTGGCGCGGATGCCGCCATCGCCCGCCTGCACGAGGTGGCGACCCAGGTATCGCTGCCGCCCAACGCAGAGGCCGCCATCAATGGCTACCTCTGGCTCAACGTGCAGCTGACCGAGCAGCTCACCCACCTGCGCCGCCTGCTGGGGCTGATCCTCACCCCGCCCCATCGCAAGCAGCCCGACTAGACCCAATGCAAAACGCCCCGCAGTGGCGGGGCGTTTTGCTGTCTGACTGGCCGTTTGGGCCATGAAGGCAGCAAATCTTAACTGGCATTGGCCAGCGGCTGCTCGGTGGTGAGGTAGAGGGAGAAATCCTGAATACCCGCCTGCAGGGCCGCAAAACAGTCGGGGTCGATGGCGGTGCCCAGATTCTCCGCCATCATCTCCAACGCCTGCGGCACAGGGATAGCGCCGCGATAGGGGCGCTTGGCGGTGATGGCATCGAAGATGTCGGCTGTGGTGATGATGCGCGTCTCAAGGGTAATCTCGTCCCCTTTCAGCCCCTTGGGGTAGCCATTGCCATCGAGCCGCTCATGGTGGGCGCCCGCCACTTGCGCCAGCTCCTCGAAGGCACCGATACGGCTCAGGATCTCCTCGGTGTAGGCGGCATGCATCTGCACCGCCGCCCACTCCTGCGCATCGAGTTTGCCCGGCTTATCGAGAATAGCGTTGCTCACCCCGAGCTTGCCCACATCATGGAGCAAGGCGCCCCGCTTGAGCCAGCGTCGACGCGACTCGGACAACCCCATCTGGGTGGCAAGAATGTCAGTATAGAGCGCAACCCTGCCGCTGTGACCCGCGGTGTAGGGACTTTTGGAGTCCACCACCTGCCCGAAGGCCGCCGCGATTTCGTCCAGATAATCTTCATCCAGCGCTACCTCCCCTTGCCCGGCCGGGTGGACCAGCACCCACTCGGTCAGTCGGGGATCGGCCAGCCCTTGCCAGAACTCTTCGTCGGCCAGCGCTTCAAATTCGCGAACCAGCGCCGGATCAAACCAGCTGCCGCTGCGCTCGCGCAGCTCCTTGAGCGCCGCATCCGGACCTGCGGCCGCGTGAAACACATCCACCACCTGACAGAGCAGGGCAATTCGGGAGAAGAGCGGGATCGCCTCGCCAGCCAGTTGCAGGGGCCGACCTTTGCCATTCCAGTGTTCATCAAGGGAGAGGATACCATCGGCTACATCATCACTGAAACGGAGCTGGCGAGCGATATCCGCCCCCCGATGACAGCGGGTCTGGATCAGTTCGTTGGCAATCTGGTCGCCGTTGCGAAAGATATGAAACAGGCTGCGAAAACGTCCCAGCAAATCCGCCTGCAAGCCGGTGTGGCCCAGCACGAAGTTGACTACCTCGGAGAGGGAGCCATCCACCAGTTTGAAATCGCGTTTGAAGTGAAGATCGTCGGTAAGATAGAGCTCGCAGATGCGGGCGGCATTGCTGCTGCACCCAAGATCCTTAAGCAGGAGCGTGTAGTAGAGATCATGGCGCAGCCGGGCGTCCAGTCCCAGCCGCTCCCCCAGACGGGAACCTATCCAGCAGCAGCGAATGCAGTGTCCTCTTGGTTGCCCCTCAGTCATATCGAGCGCATGACTGAGGGAACCAATCAACTCCGCCAATCGCAATCCATTCACCGTCATAGTCTACTCCCTTAGACATCATGGCGATTTTGCCAGCAGATTAGGTATACCCCATCTGAAGCTGGATCGATCTGGATTCAGTTGAATTTAGGCAGCAGCCTTGCCCTGATTAGCCCGCTCTTCCAGCTCTGCGCGGCTCAGGGTAGATACAAAGCGGCCATCGAAGTAGATATCCATCAACTCGCCACGCTTCTCGCCACGCATCATGCTGCGGCGGCCATCCAGATAGTGCACCTCCATCTGGGCGGTATGCTCGTCCGGGTAGCTGATCTCCACCTCGCGCACCCCTTGTGGCAGCATGGCCAGCGGCACCTTCTTGAGGGCCGGATCCAGATGCTGGTTCACCTTGATCACCGGATTGGCCTTCATGTCCACCACAGCCGGAGATTTGCCGGTGATGGGGTTCTTGCCAGACCAGAACTCGATGGTATTGAAGACGAACAGGTCAGCGGTCGCGGCCAAACCGTAGACAGGGGAGAGCAGCATAAAGACCCCGGCACGAGCGTAGCGGTTATCCACCACGCTCAGGTTGCCCTTGGTGACCATGCCGGAAAGCCCCATCTGCCCCATACAGCCGCCCAGCCCCATGCTCGCGACCATAACCAGCAGGGCCATTGCCCGCCCCTTCTGTTGTAATGCCATCGTGTTCTGTTCCTGCTCTGAAATAAATGAGGCGGCAAGCCTAATCAAGGGGCCAGAAGAGGACAATTCACAATGGCGGGACGATACAGGAGGGGTTCAGATTGGGGCACTGACTGCTCAAATATGAGTCAATGCCCCGGCATGACAGGAAGTCAGGGGGTTCAGATTGCCAGATCAGAGACGGTGCTGGAGACGTTGTTCGCCTCCCGGCGGATCTCGCTCATCACCTCGTTGACCTCGCCTACCTGCTGCTTGCCCAGCTCGGCACTGCCCGCCACATCAGACATCTCGGCGGTTACCTTGGCGGTCAGTTCACGGTTGTTCTGCACCACCTTGGCAATCTCGTCGGTAGAGAGCGAGGTGCGTGCCGCCAGCTGGCGAACCTCGTCAGCCACCACCGCAAAGCCACGCCCCTGATCCCCGGCCCGGGCTGCTTCGATGGCCGCGTTGAGGGCCAGCAGGTTGGTCTGATCGGCAATGCTGCTGATGGTGGAGACGATCGCCTCGATACTGCGCGACTGCTCGTTGAGCTGATTGATAAGACCGATGCTGTGAGTCAACTGGCTGGCAATCAGGCTGGAGGTATCGACCACCGAGGAGAGCAGACCCGCGCCACGCTCGGCGCAGTTCAGGGTCTCCCGCGCCGCATCGTGGGCCAACATGGCCGCTTCCCGCACCGCATCGCTCTTGTTGATCCGCTCGGTGATGTCGCTAGCGAACTTGATCACCTTCACCACCTTGCGATGCTCATCAAGGATCGGGTTGTAGGTCGCCTCCAGCCACACCTTGCTACCGTGACTGTTCTGACGACAGAAGAGACCGGACTTGAACTGACCACGGCCCAGCTCATCCCAGAAGTGAGGCTGGTCTCGATAGAACTGATCGTCGCAGAAGATACGGTGATGCTTGCCCTGCACCTGAGCCAGGGTATAGCCCATGGTATGGAGGAAATTGCCATTGGCAGCAATCACCTCCCCGCCGGGGGTGAACTCGATGACCGCCAGCGACCGATCCAGCGCCGTCACCACCGCCTGCTGGCTGAGCAGTTGCAGGTGGTGCTCGGTAATATCGGCCGCGATCTTGATCACCTTGGTCACCACGCCCCGCAACTTGACCGGAAAATAGGTCGCTTCCAGCCAGATCGCCTCGCCCCGTTTGTTGAAGCGCTGGAACACCCCGGTACGGGAGCGCCCCTGCTTCAGGTCCGCCCAAAACTGCTGATAGTCGCTGCTCTGGGCATAGAGCTTGTCGCAAAAGATACGGTGATGCTGGCCGATAACCTCGGGCGCACTGAAGCCCACCACGTTGAGAAAGAGATCATTGGCGGCCAGCACAGTGCCATCCGGCGTAAAGGTGATGGTCGCCACGCTGCCGTGCACTGCGTCAAAAAATCCCTGCTGTTCCAGAAGTTGATCCTGGCACTGCTGCAACTCGGCTTTCAGTTTGCTATTGAACATCGAAACTTATCCTCCAGACTGGCACCCACCATGGCCAAACCACGCAGTGGATCAATAAGATAATGGTGGCGTGCTCCATCAGCATAGTTGGCGGCGTTGCCGCGATCCCATCTGACGCCATATTTATTGCTGTAAATCAAATTCACCGACCAAACGTCACTCATGCAGAGCTGCAACCCTTATTCCACCACCGGTTGCCACTCCAGATAGGCCGGATTGGCGACAAAGCCGATCCGCTCATAGAGAGGACGCCCCTGCTCGCTGGCATGGAGCCACACCTTGCCCAGCTGACGCGATCTGGCGAAGGCTGTAATGGCATCGAGCAGCGCCGTGGCGATCCCCTGCTGGCGCCATTGTGGCCGCGTATACATATTGAGCAGATACCCCTCCATCCCCGCCAGATTGCCGGGATAGGGTGGCCGTTCAAACAATGCCAGCGTCCCTGCTGCCACGATCTGTTTGCAGCCCTCCTGCGTATCGGCCTCAGCCAGCCAGGATAAAGCACTCTCTTCACTCATCGCCCGGGTGAAATAGTCAAGGGTGGCCTGCCACAAGGCCGGGTCTGCCTGCCACAAGGCCGGGTCTGCCTGCGGCGTCACCAGCTCACCGACCTCACAAAACAGCTCCATGCGCAGCGCCACCAGTGCGAGAATATCTGCGGCCCTTGCCTGACGAATGATCATTGGCTGCTCCTTTTTCTCTCATGGGAATTTTCGCCGGCCGTCATTATGACAAAGAGCGCCTTGTGGCGCTCTTTGTCATTGGGGAAATCACTGATAAATCAATGGCTGCGACGAGTCAGCCAATAATCCAGGCTCAGCACACCGCCGCCCCAGATGGTCAGGGTCAGCAGCATCCAGCCCCACAGCTGGTGATCGTAAAAGCCGCCCGCCCAGAGGGTCGGGTAGGAGATCACCGCCATGATATTGAAGCCAAACAGCAGCAAGGCGGCCGGGCGAGTAAAAAGCCCCGCCAGCAGGAAGAGCGGCAACAGCAGCTCGGTCATCGTACCCAGATAGGCAGCCCACAACCAGGGCAGCAGGGGCACCTGATACTCAGATTCAAACAGATAGAGGGTGGAATCCCACGCCGTCAGCTTGAGCCAGCCTGAAGTGAAAAAAACCGAGGCGACCCAAAGCCGCGCCAGCAACAGCACACAAGCGCGGCTCCAGCGCGGCAAATCACCACTCGATCTGGCCAGCGCCAGCCATTTGTTTGCCATCATGGCATTACCTCCATATCCACCAGCAGACCAAGGGTTATCAGGCGAGTGAGATGTTCACTGGCCGCAGGGTCGGCCGCCAGCAGATCGACCAGCGCCGTACCAGCGAGACAACCCTGTAGCAGCGCCCACTCACCCGCCGTCAGGGGCAAGGGGGCAACCCGGCAATCCGGCTGTTTCTTCAATGCCAACCAGACGGGGTCATCAAGCACCTCCACCGCTTCACCACAGTGCAGCGCCATCTGCCACAGGGCCAGCACCGGATAATCGCTGGCAACCAGCAGCAGATCCGTGGCTGGCAAAAGTCGCAGCCGCTCCCATTGTTGCGGCGATAATGCGGCCAGACGCTCGGCTGGCCAGCAGCGTGATTCCAGCGGCAGCAAACTGGCACGCTCAAGCTGCCATTCGAACTGAGCCAGCGCCTCCAGCCAGGGCAGTCCGGTTGTAGTTGGCAAGCGGGCCAACCATTGGCCAAATCCGGCGCCATAGTGCATGACGCTCCCTTCCCTGAGCGGCTCGGCCAATACGAAGCCACGGGCAGCCGCTGCAAAAAAGTCATCCCCGACCATGGCCTTGACGGCGGGATAACTGCTCGCCAGCACCTCGCCAAGGCTCAGAATGAAGTGGTTGCGATAGACCTGCAGCACAGATTCGGCAGAAAAGAGCCGGGAGCTGATGTGAGGGGCAATGGCGTCAGGCGCCCCCAGCAGACCATCGGCAAAGTGCTGTTGCAGCTGTGCCAGCTCAGCCATAGGCCACCTCCCGTGGCGCACTCATGGCGCGCGCCTCATCCAGAATGGCACTGGCCTGCGCCGCCTCTGCCAGCAAGACCGGCAGCGGCGGGATCTCGAGGTCCCACTCAATCAGGGTGGGAATGGCCTGCTTGCGGCAGATCTGGCGATAGAGTTCCCAGACCGGTGCCACCACAGGGGCGCTGTGGGTGTCGATATAGAGGGAGCCTTCCGGCAGCTGCTTCTCGGTATAACCGGCCAGATGGATCTCCCCGACGGTGGCGAGATCGATCGCCGCCAGATACTCATCGCAAGAGAAACCGTGATTGAAGGCACTGACATAGAGATTGTTGAGGTCGAGCAGGATGCCGCACTCGCTGCGCTGCTGCAGCTCGGCCAGAAATTCCCACTCGCTCATCTCCCCGGGCAGTTGCAGATAGGAGGAGGGATTTTCAATCAACATGCGGCAACCCAGGGTCTGTTGTACCTGCTGGATCTTGTCGCTCATGTTGCGCAGGGAGGCGCGGGTATAGGGCACCGGCAGCAGATCGTTGAAGTAACGCCCACCAATGCTGCCCCAGCTGAGATGTTCGGAGATCCGTACCGGTTTGATCGCCGCGGCCAGTGTCGACAACTGCTGCAGATGGTGCGGATCGAGCGGGTCGGCAGAACCGAGGGACATGCCAACGCCGTGAAGACTGACGGGGTAGTGCTGCGCCAGTTCGGCGAGCACCTGAAAACCGTGACTGTGCCGTTCGAAGTAATTTTCACTATGCACCTCCAGCCAACCGACTGCCGGCAGGGTTTGCCGGATCTCGTCGTAATGGGGAGTGCGTAATCCGATACCAATCAAAGGGTTCATCGCAAGACTCGCTTTCGCCAACCAGAGAAGATGCAGGGGGCGACCCATTGGCCATCCCCTGCCCGATGTCTCTTACTTGGGTTGCAGCGAACCGCCGACCAGCTTCTCGCACAGCCCTTTGGGCATCACCACAAAGGCATCACCCTGAGCATCTTCCTTGGCAGTACCGGCGCAGGAGCTGCTCTTGGTCGCACAGTCATTTTTGCTGGCCTTGACCACGCCGTAGCACTTCTCCTTTTCATCGGCAGCCATGGCTGGTGCCGCGATAAATTGAGCGCCCAGCGCCAGCAGACCGGTCATGGCGGAGGCGATAGCAGTACTTTTTTTAACATTCATGTTCATGTTCCTTTTGATGTCGTTGGATGTTGCTGATATCCCCGATTTGTCGCAACCGGGTACCTGCAATAGAACCGGCAAACGGGATATTCCCTTTCAAAAAAAACACAAAAAGAGTTAAAAAACCCAAATATAAACACTCAATTAATTGATTTTAAACAGCTATTTCATCATTGAAAATTTCTCGACGACCACCCATTAATGAACGAGGAAAGTGCCATATGGTGCTTTCATCCCGTTAATCTTCTTCACAGCTTCCATCAAAAAAGATGCGTCAGACATAAAAAAACCCCGCCAACAGGCAGGGCTGGATGCAACTTTAAAGAAACCATAAATAAACAATCGGAGTGGTGTTGGGAGCCAGGAGTTGCGGCAAGCAGATAGAAAAAGAGACAGCTTTGGCTGTCTCTTTTTGCACATGGTGCGAATGGGGTTTAGTAGAAGATCCGCTCGCCACGCTCGCTCATTTTGAGCCACACCGGTTTGGTGCTGGTTTTGTTCCAGATCCGGTGCAGATAGCTGTAGAAGCGGGCACGATCGCTGCGAAACAGCATCACGGGGAAAGCCAGAATGCCCACCAGCAATACATAAATGCGACGAAGAATAATCTGAGTCAGGGAAAAGGGATGAAACATGATGTAACTCCTTACTGGTAAGACCACTGAGCAAAGATTACCCCACTCCATGTAGGATTACTACATCACCAACGCATTTTTTTATAAAAAAATGGTGAAAAACGGGAAATACTGAAAACGGGTTACGTCATTAACCTACAGTTAACAAACTTGCGAAAATCGTGCGCTTTGCCACAGTTATCAGGGGAAAAACATGCAGTAGGGAGACACGCATGAAACTGCCGGAAGTGGCACTGCTGGTGCTGATGGTTGCCCTGACACGGGCACAACTGGAGGAGTGGCAACTGAATCGGGAAGATGCCATCGTGCTGGCCGAACGGGGCGTGCCCACCGTCAGCCTGTGGCAATGCGGCACACTGAAGCAACGGATTGCGGATCTCAACCAGCATAGTGCCGAGGTGCAGTTTCAATATCGGGGGCAAAATATGGCGGATGTGAGCCACTATCTCGAGCGCGAGTGGAAACAGGCTGGCTGCGAGCAGTTACTGGTACAGCAAGGATACTGACCAAGGCTCAGACTCGAAGAGTGATGATTGAGATAAACAGAGAAAATATGGAGGCACGTTCCGGAGTCGAACCGGACTAAACGGATTTGCAATCCGCTGCATAACCGCTTTGCTAACGCGCCATGCTGACAAGACTGATTGTCTTGAAAGTGAGTTCCATCGTTGGTGCGATGGAAAATTGGAGCGGGAAACGAGACTCGAACTCGCGACCCCGACCTTGGCAAGGTCGTGCTCTACCAACTGAGCTATTCCCGCGTTACTGCTTTCGTGCCAGTTGCCTGACAACGAGGCGCATTATACGTACCACGAGCGCCAGCACAACCCCTTTTTCGCAATTTAAGCCCTGATGCAAACTGTTTGCTCAGGGTTTAAACGCCTTGCTGCATTTTTCTCCAGCCAGCTGTGACCCACCAAGCGAATTTGGGATAAAGTCGTTGAAATGATTACGCTTTCGTTCGAGACTTGAGCGGCTTAATAACCGGATTCTCAATTGAAAATCACAAGATGAAATGGATCTTCACGCTTCGTGGGCTCAGGCCGCAGTTAATGCTGGCTTTTTTCATGTTGGGCATGGTGCCCTTTTTGGTCATCACCCTCTTCTTCCTATACAGCCACGGCAAGGATCTCACCACCCAGACCTCCAACCATTTGGTCTCCGTCCGTAATATCAAGAAGAGTCAGCTCGAGGATTACTTCAACAACCTCAAAGAGCAGATCATCAACTTCTCCCAGCAGGATTTTGCCGGCAACAGTATCGGCCGTTTCTATGGCTTTACCGGCGCCTTCGAGAAGTTGGGCACCACACCGCAGGAGGCCCGCAGCCGTGCCCAGGCCCGCTATCTGCCAGGCTCCTGGGATCAACTGCGCAAACCGGACAGTCAAGTAGAGATCGAACCCTCCATCACGGCGCTGATCCTCGCCGACGAGATGTATGGCCGGGTGCACCAGCGCTTTCATCGCGGCTATGCCGACATGGTGCGCAAGTCCAACTACAGCGACATCTTTCTGGTGGACCTCAACGGTGATGTGGTCTATTCGGTCACCAAGCACCCTAACTTTGCCACCAATCTGCTCTCCGGCCCCTATCAGGGCAGTGGCTTGGGCCAGACCTTTGCCAAGATCAAACGCCGCCTCGATGGTGGTCAGAAACCGCAGCAGATCTTCGAATTCACCGATTTTGGCCGCAACGAGCTGACTGGGCAGGTGGTCGCCTACATGGCGGCCCCCGTGATGCAATACGACTATGTGCGCGGTGTGGTGATTTTCGAGCTGCTGCCGGACAAGCTCAACCAGATCATGGCAGAGCGGGAGGGGCTGGGCGAAACCGGCGAGACCATCCTGATCGGCCCCGACAAGCGGATGCGCGCCGATGCCTGGCTGGCGCCGGAGTTTAGCGTCGAGAACAGCTTCAGCCCCAATTTCCGGCCGCTGCAAACGCCCCTCATCACCAAGACGCTCTCCGGCGAGCAGGGGGTCGGGCTGTTCCACTCCTATCAGGATGACGAGGTGCTGGCTGCCTACACCCAGGTGAAGGTGTTCGATACCGAGTGGGCCTTTATTGCCGAGATATCCACCCGGGAAGCCTATGCCCCGATCCGCCAGCTGGAAACTCTGGTGATTGTGCTGGGTGCGGGCTCGGTACTGCTGCTGATCCTCTTCTCCCGCTGGCTCTCCCACTCCATCACGGCGCCGCTGCGATCCCTGACCGAAGCAGCCGAGCAGGTGGCCGACGGCGCGCTGGATCACCCCATCGCCATCGAGCGCACCGGCGATGATATCGACCGGCTGGCCGAGGCGTTTCGCCATATGCAGCGCTCGGTGAAGGACAAGATCGAACTGATCGAACAGCAGACCCAGGAGCTGCAACAGCAGGTCAAGCTGACCCACAAGCAGAACCTCAGCCTGCAGCAGGCGGACAAACTCAAGGATGAACTGCTGGCCAACACCTCCCACGAGCTGCGCACCCCCATTCACGGCATCAAGGGGATGGCAGAGTCGATGCTCGCCAGCCAGCAGGATTTGACCGAAGGGCAGCAAAAGCAGCTCGGGCTCATCATCAAGAGTGCAGACGGCTTGGCCCGTCTGGTTGACGATCTGCTGGACTACCACCAGATGCGCTACGGCCAGCTGGAGATCCACTCCCAGCCCGTCTCATCAAAAGGGGTGATCCGGCTGGTGCTGGATCTCTGCCAGCATCTGGTACAGGCCAAACCCCTCACTCTGGTGGATATCAGCCCGGCCGAACTGCCGCCGGTGCTGGCCGACGAGCAACGGCTCGAACAGGTGCTCTACAACCTGGTGGGCAACGCCATCAAGTACACGCCGCAGGGCAAGGTGGTGCTCAGTGCCATCGTCGAGAACAACTTCCTGCGCATCAAGGTCACGGATACCGGCATCGGCATCGCCCCCGACCATCTGGAACATATCTTCGAGCCGCTGGTGCAGATGAGCCCGGAGGTGAGCAAACAGGGGGCTGGTCTTGGCCTCTCCATCACCCGCCAGCTGGTGCACCTGATGGGGGGCGAGCTGTTTGTCGAGAGCGAGCCGAGCGTTGGCTCGACCTTCGCCTTTACCCTGCCCCTTGCCACTGGCAAAGCGGCCAATCTGACTCTCGACAGCCGCCAGATCGAGCATCAGCTGGTGCGCCAGCAACCGCTGATCCTGCCGGACTGGGAGAGCGACGATCTGCCCCCTCCCCCCGAGGATGCGCCGCTCATTCTGGTGGTGGATGACGAGCCCATAAACCTGCACATCCTGCGCCATCTGCTGCAGCCCTGCGGCTACCGCATCCTGCCCAGCAGTGACGGCCACGATGCGCTGGCCAAGCTGGCCGATGAGCCGGTGGACCTCATCCTGCTCGATGTGATGATGCCGACCCTTTCCGGTTTTGACGTCTGCCGCCGCCTGCGCCAGCAGCACCCGAAAGATATGCTGCCGGTGCTGCTGCTCACCGCCCTTAACCAACCCAAGGATATCGAGGAGGGCTTCGGGGCCGGTGCCAACGACTATCTGGTCAAACCCTTCTGCAAGGAGGAGCTGTTTGCCCGGGTCAAGGCACTGCTCGAGGCCAAGGCCGGACGCGCCTCGCTGGTAGAGAACCGGCTATTGAAGCAGGAGATCGAACATCGCCTCACCCTGCAGGATCGGCTGCATCAGGATCAGCAGAGGCTGCTGGCCCTGCTCGGCGAAGGGGCCGACCCCATAATCTTTATCGACGAGCAGGGCACTGTGCTGTTTGCCTCCCGGGTGCTGGCACGCCTGCTGGGACAGGAGCCGGAAGCCATGGAGGGTCAGCCCCTCAATGAGTGGCTCGCCACCCCGCTGCAACAGCAGTGGCCCGACCTTGCCAGCGAGCGGGAACACAATCTGGAGTTTCTGGTGGCCGGGCAAAAAGATGTGCTCAACGCCCGTGCCCTGCCTATCGCGCTCGGAGGACAGGCCGCCTTCGCCCTCACTCTGAGTACCGAACAGCGTCAGGATGAGAACCGTATAATGGCGCTGGAGAACGCCCTCAAGAACCTCTCGCGGCAAGCCATCATCGAAGATGAACAGCTGCTGGGCGAGCTGAGCCGCCTGGGTGGCGAGTTCCGTTCGCTGGCCGACGACCTCATTCGCCAGCAGGATGACGAGCCGCTGCGCCGTGCGCTGGTAGAGACCATGCAGCTCACCCTGGATGCCTGGCAGCAGGGGACCGGCAAGGGCAAAATCGTGCTGGCAGAGAAGAGCAAGCTGTGGCGGGTCTATATGGACAGATCCAGCCCGCAGACCCGCACCCTCGACAAATACCTGAGTCTGGACACCCTGCCCAAGTCGCCACGCTGGAAGACGGTAGTGGCCACCACCGAGTATGTGCTGGGCCACTGCCCGCTCAATGACCACCAGCGCCAGCAGTTGCAGCACAGCGCCCAGACCCTGCGCCAGCTCGCCAACCGCAAGCCGTGACACGGCGCCCTAAACGGGCGCCGGATCACAATTGGCAATCTGGTTTCTTTTTCTGCAAAACAAAGCCCCGCCCGACCCCGAAACCGAGAGCAGATCCAATTCACAAATTTGTCATATACGCCATTTTCACAGCCACTTTCTACGCGAGAGCAAATAACGCAAACTAATGATTCTAAACAGATAAAAAAGCATTTTGACGAGATTGACGTAACACCGTCAATTTTTACGAAAACAACGAAATCAATAGTTGTTGTTTTCCTGTTAATTCTGGTTTGCTTAGGGCGTTGGAAAACAGAACGACAAAGGTTAGACACCTGACCAACACAGAGGGCCGATTTCATCAGCATGCGAAACCGGTGCTCACACAAAACAAGGCGAACCCTCGGGAATGCCAAAAAATAAGAAAGGAAAACATATGCTTGCCAAAGTATCCAAAATCTCTACCGCTGTAATGCTGGGAACCATGATGCTTGCCGGTGCCGCCGGTAACGCCATGGCCGCAGATAACAAAACCGTGCTGACCATGGTCGCACAGCAGGAAACCGCCTGGGTCAAGAACTTCAACCCCTTCCTGCAAGCGGGCTTGCTGCACACCACCCGTCACTTCATCTATGAACCGCTGGTGATCTTCAACGATATGCAGGGTGGCAAACCCGTCTATCGTCTGGCCACCAACTATGCGTTCAGCGATGACCTGAAATCCGTCACCTTCGATCTGCGTGACGGCGTGAAGTGGTCTGACGGCGAAGCCTTTGATGCCGATGACATCATCTTCTCCTTCAATCTGGTCAAGGCCAACAAGGCGCTGGATGAGCGCTCAATCTGGACCCAGATCAAGAGCGTCGAGAAGTTGGCCCCCAACAAGGTCAAATTCGACCTGACCGAGGTCAACACCAACGTGGTGAATGATCTGGTGCTGGTACCTATCGTGCCGGAGCATCAGTGGAAATCGGTGAAAGATCCGGTTGCCTTCACCAACGACAAGCCGGTTGGTACTGGCCCCTTCACCGAAGTGGACAACTTCTCTGCCCAGCTCTACACCCAGTGCCGCAACCCGCACTACTGGGATAACGCCAACCTCGCCATCGACTGTATCCGCATGCCACAGATGGCCACCAACGACCAGGTGCTGGCGGCTGTCATGAAGGGTGACATCGACTGGTTCGGCTCCTTCGTGCCGGATATCGAGCGCCTCTACGTCGGCAACGATCCGAAGAACAACAAATACTGGTTCCCGGCCTCCGGTACCGTGGCGTTCAACGTCAACTTCCAGACCAAGAACCCGGGCAATAACGAAGCCTTCAACGACATCAACTTCCGCCGCGCCTTCTCCATGGCGATGGACCGCCAGTCCATGGTGGATATCGCGGGCTACGGCTACCCCACCGTCAACGAGTACCCGTCAGGTCTGGGCAAAGCCTTTGACTCCTGGAACAACCCGGAAGTGGACAAGAAGTACGGCAAGTACAACAAGTTCGATCTGGAAGGGGCCAAGGCCCTGCTGAAAGAGGCAGGCTACAAGGATTGTGACGGCGACAAGTTCCTCGACACCCCGAGCTGCAAAAAGATCGAGTTCAAGGTACTGGTACCGAACGGCTGGACCGACTGGGTCAACACAGTTCAGATTGGTGTAGAAGGGCTGCAGGCGCTGGGCCTGAACGCCAAGACCGCGACTCCGGAAGCGACCGTCTGGACCGAGAACCTGATCACCGGTGACTTCGATGTCGCCCTGCAGGGTTACTTTGCCGGTGCCAACCCGCACAAGTACTTCGAGACCGCGTTCCACTCCCGCAACATGGGTGACCGTGGCAACCGCTTCGCCGCGCCCCGTTACAAGGACCCCGAACTCGACAAGCTGATCGATGACTTCACCCAGACCGCCGATGCGGCCAAGCAGAAGGAGATCATGTTCGCCATCCAGGATCGTGTTGGTGCCAACCAGACCATCATTCCGGTCTTCAACAACCCGACCTGGTATGAGTACAGCACCAAGCGCTTCAACGGCTGGTTCAGTGCTGATAACCCGGTAGCCAAACCTCAGCTCCACCCGGACACCCCTGAGCGTCTGCTGCACGTGTTGTCCCTCAAGCCAAACAGCTAAACAATCCCGGCCCCCTGCGGGGGGCCATCTTCCCCGTTAATCCCCTTCTTGCCCAGCTTTGCCGGGGTTGGGGTAGCTATACCCGACGCGGGGCAGACTTGCAGTAAAAGGTACCATCATGGGATTCATACTGAGACGCTTTTCCTTCTACCTGGTTGCCTTTCTGGTAGCCGCCACCATCAACTTCCTGTTACCCCGTGCCATGCCAGGGGATCCTGTCTCCGTGATGTTTGCCCGCGCTGGCGCCATGATGGAACCCGCCGCCCTGGAAGCCCTCAAAGCCACCTTCGGCTTTGTCGACGGCCCCATCGGTACCCAGTTTCTCACCTATGTGAAGAGTGTCTTCACCTGGGATCTCGGCACCTCGGTGCGCTTCTACCCACAGCAGGTCTCTGACGTGCTGGGCCGTGCCATCGGCTGGACCCTGTTTCTGGTCGGCACCTCCACCATCCTGAGCTTCTCCATCGGTTCCATCGTCGGCATCTTCGCCGCCTGGTATCGCGGCGGCCGGATGGACAGCATTCTCTCCCCGCTCACCCTGGTGATGCAGGCCATTCCGCCGGTGGTGGTCTCCCTGCTCGCCCTGTTCCTGTTCGGGGTCAGCCTCGAGTGGCTGCCCATCGGCTACGCCTACAGCCCGGAGATCAAGGCTGACTGGGGCTGGGAGCACATCAAGAGCATCATGACCCACGCCATCATGCCGGTGCTGACCCTGGCCGTGGTGCAGGTGGGGGGCTTTCTCATCACCATGCGCAACAACATGATCAATCTGCTGGGCGAGGATTACATCACCATGGCCAAGGCCAAGGGGCTCTCCAGCAACCGGGTGATCTTCAACTACGGCGCTCGCAACGCCATTCTGCCCAGCGTCACCGCCCTCTCCATGGCGCTCGGTTTCGTCATCGGTGGCTCCCTCATCACCGAGGTGATCTTCAACTATCCCGGCCTGGGCCTGACCCTCTATCAGGGCATTCTGGCCCGCGACTACCCGCTCATTCAGGGGCAGCTGCTCATCATGACCATCACCATGCTCAGCTTCAACTTCCTGGCCGATGTGCTCTACGTCTTCCTGGATCCCCGTCTGCGTACAGGAGGCAAATAAGATGCGTATGCCGACCATTCTCAAAATCCTGCTGGGCAACAAGAAGGCTGCCTGTGGCCTCGCCATCGTGGTTGCCTTCGTACTGATGGCCCTCTTTGCCCCCATTCTGGCCAGCAACGAGCCGACCAAACGGGTGGCTCGCCCGCACCAGCCGCCCAGTGCCGAGTTCGTGATGGGGTCCACCCGCATGGGCCACGACATCTGGGCCCAGTTCACCAACGGCGCCCGTATCTCGCTGCTGGTGGGCTTCAGCGCTGGCCTGCTGGTCTGCACCCTGGCCGTCGCCATCGGCATCACCGCCGGTTACTTCGGCGGTCTGGTGGATGAGTGCCTCACCTTCCTGATGAACGTGGTGCTGGTGATCCCCAACCTCCCCTTGCTACTGGTGCTGGCGAGCTTTATCGGGGAGGCGTCACCGACGGTGATTGCCGTGATAATCGGGTTGACCTCGTGGGCCTATGGCGCGCGGGTCATCCGCGCCCAGACCCTGGCCCTGCGCGAGAAAGAGTTCGTCATCGCCGCTGAAGTGCTGGGTGAGCCGGCCTGGCGCATCATTCTGGTGGAGATCCTGCCCAACCTCATCTCCATCATCGGGGTGAGCTTCATCGGCTCCATCATCTACGCCATCGTCACCGAAGCGACCCTGGAGTTCCTCGGCCTCGGCGACCCGACCGTGGTGAGTTGGGGCATCATGCTCTACAACGCCCAGACCTCCAGCGCCATTCTGGTCGGCGCCTGGTGGGAGATCCTGGCTCCCTGCTTCGCCATCGCCACCCTGGGTGCCGGTCTGGCCCTGCTCAACTTCGCCATCGACGAGATTGCCAACCCGCAGCTGCGCTCCCACAAAGGGTTGAGCCGCTGGAAGAAACTTGCCACCCCGGTCGCCACACCACTCTCTGCCGCACAGGAGAAGACAGCATGAACAAGCATCCCCTGCTGTCAGTACGCAATCTTTGCGTCGACTACATCACCGAAAATGGCGACGTGCGCGCCGTCAACTCGGTGAGCTTCGATATCAGACAGGGCGAGATCTTCGGTCTCGCCGGTGAGTCGGGCTGCGGCAAATCCACCGTCGCCTTCTCGGTGGCCCGGCTGCACAAGCCGCCCGCCTACATCAGCGGTGGCGAGATCCTGTTCAAGGGGGAGAACATACTCCACTACGGTGACGAGCGGCTGCGCTCCTACCGCTGGCAACAGGTGTCGGTGGTGTTCCAGTCCGCCATGAACGCCCTGAACCCTGTGTTGCGGATGGAGGAGCAGTTCTGCGACGTGCTGCTGGCCCACAACCCCGGCATGACCCGTTACGAGGCGATCAAGCGCGCCCAGGAGCTGCTCACCATCGTCGATATCCACCCGAGCCGGCTCAAGGATTACCCGCACCAGTTCTCCGGCGGCATGCGCCAGCGGCTGGTGATTGCCATCGCCATGGCGCTCAACCCCGAGCTGCTCATCATGGATGAGCCAACCACGGCGCTCGATGTAGTGGTACAGCGGGAGATCCTGCAGAAGGTCTATGCCCTGAAAGAGAAGTTCAACTTCTCCATTCTGTTCATCACCCACGACCTCTCCCTGATGGTGGAGTTCTGCGATCGCATCGGCATCATGTATGCCGGTGAACTGGTGGAGGTCGCCCCCTCCAAGGCGATCCTGACCGCGCCGCTGCATCCCTATACCAGAGGGCTCGGCAACTCCTTCCCGCCCCTGCACGGGCCGAAGAAGGTGCTGGAAGGGATCCCGGGCACCCCGCTCAACCTGCTGGAGGTGCCGGTCGGCTGCCGCTTTCAGGCCCGCTGCGGCAAGGTGCACGATCGTTGCCGTCAGGAGTACACCAGATTGGCCGAGATCCGCCCCGGGCAACAGACCGCCTGCCACCTCTATGAGGAGCAGGGACTGCAACAAGATTCCGTGATCTATCTGGACAAGGCCGCTGGCTGTTAAGGATGTCTGTCATGCAAATCGCCAAAACCGATGCACCCATCATCGAAGTCCAGCACCTCTACAAGGACTTCCCCATCAACTCCAATGCCATCAAGAGTGGCAAGATGCGGGCGCTCTCCGACATCACCTTCAACCTGCACCGGGGCCGCGCCCTGGCGGTGGTCGGGGAGTCGGGCTCCGGCAAGAGCACCATCGCCAAGATCATCGCCAAGATGTACAAGCTCAGTGCCGGGCGCATCCTCTATCGCGGCCACGATCTGGAGGAGTTCAACAAGGGCACCGCCCTGCTGGACTATCGCCAGAGCGTGCAGATGGTGTGGCAAGATCCGTTCGGTTCGCTCAACCCGACCCACACCATCTATCACCACATCGCCCGCCCCCTGCTGCTGCACAGCAAGGTGATCGACAAGAAAGAGCTGCCCGACATGGTCTACGCCCTGCTGGAGAAGGTCGGCCTGACCCCCGCCAAGGCAACGGCGGCCAAGTATCCGCACCAGCTCTCCGGCGGCCAGCGCCAGCGGGTCAACATCGCCCGCAATCTGGCGGTGGAAGCAGAGGTAGTGCTGGCGGACGAACCCACCTCCATGCTCGACGTCTCCATTCGCATCGGCATCCTCAACCTGATGGAGCAGATGAAGAATGAGCTCGGCGTCTCCATGCTCTACATCACCCACGACATCGCCACCGCCCGCTATGTGGCGGAAGATCTGGCGGTCATGTATGTGGGGCACATGGTGGAGTGGGGCGAGGTGGACGAAATCCTGCACCACCCGCAGCACCCCTACACCCAGCTGCTTATCTCGGCGGTGCCCGACCCTGAGAAAAGCATCCACGCCGAGTTGGAGGGAGGCCGCAAGGGGGAGATCCCGCTCTGGACGCCGGAATCCTGCGGTTGCCCCTTTGCCGGGCGCTGCAATCAGGCGATGCCCCGCTGCAAGGAGGCGCTGCCCCCCATCACCAAGCTTGCCGACAACCACTTCGTGCGCTGCTACCTCTACGAGTGAGGGTGAGCCTTAGACCGGCCGGACAACCCTGTCCGGCCATGCCTCGATACGGGGCGGCCACAGCCCCGTGATGTGCCTCACCGCCCGGCGGTGAACCACAGGAGTAAGAAGTTGATGGAACTCTTGATCAATCAGGTGGGCTACGAGTGCGACGGACACAAGGTCGCCCTGTTGCAAACCTCCCCCGCCCCTGATCTCGGCGGCTATGTCAGGCTGCAACGCCTCGATGATGGCCAGATCCTGTTTGAAACCCCGCTGCAACCGGCTGGCAGCGTCCCAGGCTGGCAAGGGCGCGCTTACTGGCGCGCCGACTTCTCCGCCTTCAAGGAGCCCGGCCACTATCGGCTGGAGGCGATCACTGCCCAAGGCATAGTCCGCTCGACCCGTTTTGCCATCGGCCAGGATCTGCTGGCCAGCCGCTGTCTCTCCGATGTCATCCACTACTTCAAGGGCCAGCGCGCCAGCGGCACCTTCGATCGAGCCGACCGCAACGCCCGCCTGTTTGGCACCGACCAGCACAAAGATGTGCACGGCGGCTGGTTCGATGCCAGCGGCGACATGAGCAAGTACCTGAGCCACCTCTCCTACGCCAACTACCTCAACCCCCAGCAGACCCCCATGGTGGTGTGGGCCCTGCTCAAGTGCCGGGAACTGCTGGCCCCGCGCCGCGATATCGACGGAGTGAACCTCTGCAAGCGGCTCAATGACGAGGCGCTGCACGGCGCCGATTTCCTCTGCCGGATGCAGGATGAGTCGGGCTTCTTCTATATGACCCTGTTCGACAAGTGGAGCAAGGACCCTGCCCAGCGCGAGCTGTGCGCCTATGCCACCCAACAGGGGCTCAAGTCCGCCAACTGGCAGGCGGGTTTTCGCCAAGGGGGCGGCATGGCTATCGCCGCGCTGGCCCGCGCCGCCCGCGAGAGCGTCAGCGGCGACTTCGATGCCAGCCGCTACGCCGAGGCGGCCAAACGCGGCTACCTGCATCTGCGTGAGCACAACCTTGCCTACCTTGATGACGGGGTCGAGAACATCATCGACGATTACTGCGCCCTGCTGGCAGCGGTGGAGCTGACCCGCACCTTCGGCGCCGAGTGGCTGAATGAGGCGAGAGCCCGCGCCAGCAAGCTCTGTGCCCGCCAGCGCCCTCATTCGGAGCTGGGTCACTACTGGTCGGCCAACGAGGATGGCTCGCGCCCCTACTACCACGCCGCTGAGGCGGGTCTGCCGGTGCTGGCGCTGCTGGAATATCTGGGCGTAGAGCCGGAGCAGGAGCACAAGGCCCAAGCACAAACCGTAGTGGAGCAGGCGCTGGCCGCCGAGCTGGCGCTCTGCGCCCGCGCGGGCAACCCCTTCTCCCTCGCCCGCCAATATGTCAAAGGGGTGGATGAAGCGCCGCGCGTCAGCTTCTTTATGCCCCACAACAACGAATCCGGTTACTGGTGGCAGGGGGAGAACGCCCGCCTCGCGTCTCTGGCGACCATGGCCTTTGCTGGCGCCCGCCACTTCCCCCGCCAGAGCCAGCCGCTGCTCACTTATGGCCAGCGCCAGCTCGACTGGATCCTCGGGCAAAACCCCTTCAACGCCTGCATGCTGGCGGGCCACGGCATCAACAACCCCGCCTATACCGCTGGGTATCCCAATGCGCAGGGGGGGATCTGCAACGGCATCACCGCCGGGTTTGATGACGAAAACGACGTGGCCTTTATTCCGGAGGAGTATCAGGATCGGCTGGATCAGAACTGGCGCTGGGGCGAGCAGTGGATCCCCCACGCAGCCTGGTTTGCCCTTGCCATCAGCTGGCAGAGCGCCCTGAGTGCTCGAAATGAGCAGGGAGGTCGCCATGATTGAGTTCTGGGTCGGCGTCGATGGCGGGGGCACCCACACCCGCGCCCGCATTCGGGATCGGGCGGGCAAGCTGCTCGGAGAGGGGCGCGCGGCCGGCTCCAATCTGGAGCTGGGCATCCCCCATGCCCACGCCAATGTGCTGGCCGCCATCGCCAGTGCCCGCCTTGCCGCCGGGATCGCTATCGAGTGTGAACAGCAGATGGGGGTCGGGCTGGCGCTCGCCTCCGCCGAGCTGGCCGACTGCTATCACGCCCTGCTCGAGATGCCCTTCCCCTTCGCCAGCGTCAGGCTCACCTCCGATGCCTTCGGTGCCTGCCTCGGCGCCTTTGGCGGCCGTGAGGGAGCCATTCTGATCGCCGGTACCGGCTCGGTGGGGCTGGTCTATCAGGAGGGGCAGATCCGCACCTGCTCCGGCCGCGGCTTCCCCATTTCAGACATAGGTAGCGGCGCCTGGCTGGGGCTGCGCGCCATCCAGCAATCCCTGCTCTGCCACGACGGCATTCTGCCCCCCAGCACCCTCGCCATCCGCCTGATGGACCGCTTCAAGCGGGATCAGGCCGAAGTGGTACGTTGGGCCACCCGCGCCATTCCGGCGGACTATGGCCACTTTGCCCCCTGGGTATTCGACGCCGCCAGCGATGGTGACGAGCTCGCCAATCAGCTGCTGGACGAAACCTGCGAACAGCTGCGGATCCTGCTGGAGGGAATGACCCAGCTTGGTGCCAGACAGATCGCCCTGCTGGGGGGGATTGGCACCCGCCTCGCTCCCCGTCTCGGCCAGCTCAACCTGATCCCCCCCCAGGCAGATGCGCTCGATGGCGCCATCCTGTTTGCCCAATCAGAGGATTTTCCATGTCTACACCCCTGATCCACACCCAGGTCGCCCGACGTGACGGCGAGGATGTCTGGTTCACCTTCACCCTATCCCGCATGCCGGATACCCGGTGGAAGCTGCACTTCTGTCTGGCTCGCCATATCGACCCCGACTCCTTGCAAGGGGGCGAGCTGGAGCGCCAGAGCGGCAGCTACAAGGTGATTGTCCCGAACGCTGACAGCTGCGAGCTGCGCTTTTGCTGCCGCCAGACGCCCATCAAGAAGCTCTCCGACATGCCGCAGGGCTTCTTTCTCAGCCTGCCGGAGGCGACCACGGGTGCCCAGCTGCTGCCGGTGACGCTGGCTGCTCAGGATCTCGGACTGGAGAACCCGCCGGTAACCCGCCCCGATCTGCCGGATGTCGAGCCCCTGCCCGGTATAGTGCCGCAACCGGCCCATCTGGTACTGCTGGAGGGGAACTTCCGGCTGGCCGAGCGGGCTCATGTCAGCGCCCCCCGCGATGTGCCGAAATTGCTGGCCCACTTTAACGAGCTGACGTCGCTGGCACTGGAGCAGGATCACGACGCAGAAATCCGGCTGACCGAGACCAAACTGGCACCCGAAGCCTACCAACTCACCATCACGCCGCAGGAGGTGGTAATTGCCGCCGCCGACGAAGCGGGCTGGCGCCATGGGCTGGTGACTCTGGCCCAGTGGTATCTGCAACATGGGGAGAGCCTGCCCTGCATCACGCTGGAGGATGCCCCGCGCTTTGGCTTTCGCGGCATTTTTCTCGATTGCGCCCGCCACTTCCACGCCCCGGCCACCATCAAGCGTCTGCTCAAGCTGATGAGCCTCTACAAGTTCAACCGCTTCCACTGGCATCTGACCGATGACGAGGGGTGGCGACTCGAGATCAAGGCCTTCCCGGCACTGACCGACGTAGGTGCCTGGCGCGGCCACGATCTGGCGATCGGCCCCCAGCTCAGCGGCGGTGCCGAACCCTATGGCGGCTACTACACCCAGAGCGAGGTGAAAGAGCTGGTGAGCTATGCCGGTGAACTCGGCATCACCGTCATTCCCGAGATCGACATTCCGGGCCACTGCCACGCCGCCATCAAAGCGCTGCCCGAGTTGCTGATCGAAACGGCGGATCACTCCCGCTACCGCTCGGTCCAGCATTTCGATGACAACGTGCTCAACCCCGCCCTGCCCGGCACCTACCGCTTTCTGGAGGCTGTGCTGGACGAGGTATGCGAGCTCTTTCCCGGCCCGCAGATCCACATGGGGGGTGACGAGGTGCCGACCGGGGTCTGGACCGACAGCCCCGCCTGCCAGCAGCTGATGGTCGAGCAGGGCTACGCCGACTGCCGCGAGCTGCAGGGCCATCTGCTGCGCCACTGCCAGCGCTATCTGGCCGCCAGAGGCAAACAGATGATCGGCTGGGAGGAGATCCTGCATGGCGACAAGGTGAGCCGCAAAGCGGCCATCTGTGCCTGGACCAGCTTTCAGGCGGGGCTGGATGCTGCCGCAGCCGGTTATCCTGTGGTGATGGCGCCCGCCCAGTTCCTCTATCTGGATCTGGCATGGAGCGCCGATATTCATGAACCCGGCCTCTACTGGGCGGGGACCCTCAATCTGGAGCAGATCTACGCGTGTGACCCTGCCCCAGCCGATTTCCATGCCAACGATAACATCCTCGGGGTGCTGAGCCCCTTGTGGTCAGAATTGATCACCAGCCGTGATCGTCTCGACTACATGTTGTTCCCGCGTATGCTGGCCACGGCCGAGGTGGCCTGGAGCGATCCCGCTCACAAGGGCTGGGAGCACTTCGCCGCCCGCCTGCCGGGTCAGCTGCAGATCCTCGATCAGTTGCAGGTGCGCTACCGGATGCCACAGAGGTAATGTTGTCTCTACTTTGGCGGCCAATCGGCCGCCTTTTTTACGATTAGCCAACAAAACATCAACTTCCCCCTACCATTCATACGCCATTATTGGCAAAATCCAGCCCCCAATGAAGCTGGTCTGCCTCCTGCTGGCGCGAGCCTGCGGCCACCTCCAGATCTGCCACAATAACAACGACAACATTATCAACAAGAACATCGGAGCGTATTCCTATGGCCCGCAGAGATGTCCATACCCTGGATAGCGAAGTGGAGTTTCCTGCCGACGTACAACTGGTCTCCACCACTGACCTGCGCGGGGTGATCACCTACGCCAACCCTGCCTTCTGCGACATCGCAGGCTACTCGGTCGATGAACTGGTGGGACACAACCACAATCTGGTGCGCCACCCCGACATGCCCAAGGCCGCCTTCGCCGATCTCTGGGCCCGCCTCAAGGAGGGCAAACCCTGGCGCGGTATGGTAAAAAACCGCTGCAAGGATGGCCGTTATTACTGGGTAGATGCCTATGTGACCCCCATCTATGAAGGCAACAGGATCAGCGGCTACCAGTCGGTACGCTGCAAACCCGAGCCACAATTCAAGCGCATCGCCGCTCAGACCTACCAAGCCCTGCTCAAGGCCGAGCGCGGCAACAGCAGCAACCTCCCCTCTCTTGCCAAAGTACGCACCCCGGCCATTACCCTGCTGCTGCTCGGCCTGATGGGCTGGACCTTCGCCAGCCAAGGGGCCATGACCGTCCTGCTGATGCTGCTGCCCCTGTTGCTTCTTGGCGGAGCCTACTGGCGCGAGCTCTTTGCCCTGCCCCACTATCTGCAGCAGCTGGGCCGTGAATATGACAGTCTGACCCGGCTGGTCTACTCCGGTGATAACCCCGGCGCCATTGCCGATTTTCATATCAAGATGCTGCAGGCCCGCATCCGAACCGTTTTGGGGAGGATCAACGATGCCACGGCACCTCTGCAAACCCTGGCCATCAATTTGAAGCAGGCCTCTCATCAAGCCTGTCTCGATATCAACGAGCAAGATGCCCAGACCCAGCAGATGGCTACGGCTATGACTCAGATGGCCAACACAGCTCACGAGATCGCCCGCAACATTCAGGACTCCAACGGTCAGGTCAACGAAGCTCGCAATCGTTGTGAACAAACCAACCAGCAGTTGAACCAGACCGAGCAACAGATCGAACAGCTCGCCAAACAGGCTGAGCTGGCGTTCAACTCTGCAGTGGAGCTCGCCAGCGAATCCGAACGGATTGGCAGTGTCATGGGCGAGATCCAGGGCATCGCCGAGCAGACTAACCTGCTGGCCCTCAACGCTGCCATCGAAGCCGCTCGCGCCGGGGAGCAGGGCCGTGGTTTTGCAGTGGTCGCAGACGAGGTGCGTACTCTATCGACCCGCACCCACAAGGCGACTGAGCAGATCCAGGGCAGCATCAAGCAGATCCAGCACACGCTGGGACGCTGGAAGGGGATGATGCAGGAGAACCTGCAACAGACCCACGCATGTGCCGAGATGACCCGCCAGGGCGCCAGCAGCCTCCATACCGTGCTGGCAGAGATAGAGCTGGTCACCGAACACTCCACCCAGATCGCCACCGCTGCAGAGCAACAACAAGCGGTCGTGGAGGAGATCAGCCGCAGCATCCACCAGATCTCCGAGTACTCCCACGCCAACAGTCAGAAGATGCTGGATGTCGATCACTCCAGCCAGGCCCTGCTGGAACGGGCCAAGCAACTGAAGGGGCTTAGCCAGACCTTCGGCTGAATCATTGCCAGCCTCATGACAGAAGCGCCACAATGGCGCTTCTGTTGTTTTTGACGAATCGGGTCTATGAGCATTGAACCAAGTCCACCCCCATTGAACAAAACTGCCCGTATCGAAGCGATCATCGCCCTGATCCCGGCAGGCCGGGTGGTCAGCTATGGTCAGGTGGCCGATCTGGCCGGGCTGCCCGGACGGGCAAGACTGGTGGGCAAGGTGCTGCGGGAAACCGACAAGGTACTGCCGTGGCATCGGGTGCTGGGCGCAGCGGGCACCATCTCGTTACCGAAAGGATCGCCAGGCTTTGCCGAACAGATTGGGCGTCTGCAGCAAGAAGGCGTCGTAGTGATCGGTGGGCGGGTCAGAATGAAGGAGTGGCAATGGCAGCCCGATCTGGCCGAGCTGCTTTTTCTACTGCCCTTTTGAGGGGAGCACAGCCGGATCACTCCAGCGGCGCCAGGATCTCGTCGCTGCGCACCTGCACCGGTATGGTCTCATCCGCGCGCTGCAGCAGCACCAGCAGGCTCTGCCGGTCAACCTCCAGCACATAGGCCGCCCCTTCCCGGGTCATGCAGCTCATGCCTGGCCGGATCTCGTTAATCTCCATCTCAACCTCCTTGTCTACTTCGCGATTGACGACAGCTGCACTCCTTGCAGCTGTCTCAGTATACCGCTATCCATAAGCAAAGAGGCCCCTTATCGGGGCCTCTTTTCATCAGGCTTTTTTAGCCTTTGGCAAACTCTCTTGCCAGGTACCGTTGTCGTAGTGAGCGGTCCAACCGGTCGCCTTGCCGTTGACCTCGCTCATCACGTACTGCTCCTTGGTCTTGCGACTGAAGCGCACAATAGCGGGGTTGCCGTCCGGATCGGTGAGCGGGGCACCGGCCAGATACTTGTGCTTGGCGGAGATGCGATCCTTGAAGCGCTTGAGCTCTTCCACCAGCGGCGCGCGGGTCTCGCGGGATTTGGGGAAGTTGCTGGCCGCCAGGAACAGACCGGCAGCCCCGTCACGCAGCACAAAGTGGGCATCGGACTGGGTGCACTTGAGCTCCGGCAGCGGCACCGGATCCTCCTTCGGCGGCGCGATGTCGCCATTTTTCAGGATCTTGCGAGTGTTCTTGCAGGTCTCGTTGGTGCAGCCCATGTACTTGCCGAAACGGCCGTTCTTGAGCTGCATCTCGGCTCCGCAACGGTCGCACTCGATGCTCGGCCCTTCGTAGCCCTTGAGCTTGAACTGGCCCTTCTCGATCTCGTAGCCATCGCAGTCCGGGTTGCGACCACAGACGTGCAGCTTGCGGCTGTCATCGATGATGTAGGCATCCATCGCTGTACCACAGACACCGCAGCGGTGCTTGGCGCGCAGCGCTTCGGTTTCCGCCTCTTCGCCGTCAGTGGCGGAGACAAACTCGTCGGCAGAGACCAGGTTGATGGTCTTCTTGCAGCGCTCTTTCGGCGGCAAGGCATAGCCGGAGCAGCCGAGGAACACGCCGGTGGTGGCGGTACGAATACCCATCTTGCGGCCGCAATCCGGGCAGTCGATGTCGGTCATCACCATCTGGTTGGCACGCATGCCGCCCTCTTCGGGCGCCTTGTCAGCCTTCTCCAGCTCCTGGGTAAACTCGGCGTAGAAGGCGTCCAGCACCTTCTTCCACTCCAGGCTCCCTTCGGCGATGCCATCGAGCTTGTCTTCCATCTTGGCGGTGAACTCGTAGTTCATCAGCTCGACGAAGTTCTCCACCAAACGATCGGTGACGATCTCGCCCATCTTCTCGGCGAAGAAACGGCGGCTCTCGACCCGCACATAACCGCGATCAACGATGGTGGAGATGATGGAGGCGTAGGTTGACGGACGGCCGATGCCGCGTTTTTCCAGCTCGCGCACCAGCGCAGCTTCAGTGAAACGGGCAGGCGGCTTGGTGAAGTGCTGGCGCGGATCCAGCTTGATCAGCTTCAGCACCTCGCCAACGGTCACCGCCGGCAGCTGACTATCTTCGCCCTTGCGACCCATAGGCGGCAGCGCCTTGGTCCAACCGGCGAAGCGCAGGGTACGACCACGGGCCTTGAGCTCGAACTCACCCGCCTTGACGGTCAGGGTGGAGGAGTCGTACTGAGCAGGGGTCATCTGGCAAGCAACGAACTGACGCCAGATGAGGTCGTACAGACGCATGGCATCCGGCTCCATCCCTTCCAGCATCTCGGCAGTCACCTGTACGTTGGAGGGACGGATCGCCTCGTGCGCTTCCTGAGCATTGGCCTTGGCGCCATACAGATTCGGTTCGGCTGGCAGATAGGCCGCGCCATACTGCTCGCCGATATATTCACGCACCGCCTCAACCGCCTCTTTGCTGAGGTTGGTGGAGTCGGTACGCATATAGGTGATGTAACCCGCTTCATAGAGACGCTGGGCCATCATCATGGTCTTCTTGACCCCGAAGCTCAGCCGGGTAGAGGCCGCCTGCTGCAGGGTAGAGGTGATAAACGGCGCGGACGGCTTGGAGCCGGTCGGCTTGTCTTCCCGGTTCACCACCTTGTAGTCGACCCCTTCCAGGGCCGCCACGGCGGCGAAGGTCTCGGCCTGGGTCACCGGCTTGAAGTCGGCACCGTTGCGGCTGACCACTTCCATCCGCAGATCAGCCTTGTCACCGGTCAGCAGGTCGGCATTGAGATCCCAGAACTCGACCGGAACGAACGCCTTGATTTCGCGCTCTTTATCGACGATGAGACGCACCGCAACGGACTGTACCCGACCGGCGGAGAGACCGCGGGCAAGCTTTTTCCACAGCAGCGGGGAGACCATGTAACCCACCACACGGTCGAGGAAACGACGGGCCTGCTGGGCATTGACGCGGTCAATATTGAGTTCGGACGGCTGGGCGAACGCCTCCTTGATGGCGCTCTTGGTGATCTCGTTGAACACCACGCGCTTGTAGCGGCTGTCATCGCCACCGATGATCTCGCGCAGGTGCCAGGCGATCGCTTCTCCTTCTCTATCCAAGTCGGTTGCGAGATAGATGGTGTCGGCTTTCTCGGCCAGACTTTGCAACTCGCTGACCACCTTCTCCTTGCCGGGCAAAATCTGGTAGTTAGCCTGCCAGCCAGCGGTCGGATTGATACCCATCCGGGCAAACAGGGCCTTGCGATCCTTGGCAGCCTTCTCGGATTCGCTCAACTTGATGCCGCGAATGACAGGTTTCTTGGGCTCGGTGCTGGCGCTGCCGCTGGTGGGCAGATCGCGAACATGACCCACGCTGGATTTCACCACGTAGTCCTTGCCCAGATATTTGTTGATCGTCTTGGCCTTGGCCGGAGACTCCACTATGACCAGTGATTTGCCCATGCTGTAACTATTATCCTCATTGCACCCGACGGGGTTGGTGTGCGGTTTTGTGGGGCTGTATAAGAGATTTGGCGCGAAAAAGCAATCTTGTGAGCAAATTTGCCTGACCAGCCCGAACCACACGGCTTCTTTTATTGCTTCTTTATTTATTAATGCGAAGGCAACAGGCAGGACGCAACCGCTTTTTCAATTTTCTGCCATACCGCCCCTCTTTTTATATCTGAAACGACATAAAAACGTCTGCTGGTTACCGGCTTGTTACAAAAACATAAAATCTCTTTATAATGGCCCAACCCCGACGCATTGTGCGCGGAAGGAACCGCTACCCATCATAAAAATCGAAAGGATGTACTCAATGAAGCACTTCGAGGTCAATTTCGACGGTCTGGTCGGCCCGACTCATAACTATGCTGGCCTCTCCTACGGCAACGTTGCCTCCCAGAGCAATGCCCAGGAGGCTTCCAATCCGAAAGAGGCCGCCAAACAGGGGCTGCGCAAGATGAAGGCGCTGACCGAGCTTGGCATGACCCAGGGGGTACTGGCGCCACAAGAGCGTCCCGATCTCGCCACCCTGCGCCGCCTAGGCTTCACCGGCAACGATGCCCGGGTGCTGGAGCAGGCCGCCAAACAGGCTCCTGCCGTACTGGCCGCGTGCTATTCGGCCTCCAGCATGTGGACCGCCAACGCCGCCACCGTCTCCCCCAGTGCCGATACTCAGGATGGCCGCATTCACTTCACCCCCGCCAACCTGACCAACAAGTTTCACCGCTCCCTGGAGCCGGACGTCACAGGTCACATCCTGCGCGCCGTGTTCAACAATGATCGCCACTTCAGCCACCACCTCCATCTACCGGAAAATGACCACTTCGGCGACGAGGGGGCAGCTAACCATACCCGCCTCTGCCGCGCCTATGGCGAGGCGGGGGTCGAGCTGTTTGTCTATGGCCGCAGCGCCTTTGACTACTCCCGCCCGGCGCCGAAGCGCTACCCGGCCCGCCAGACTCTGGAGGCAAGCCAGGCCATCGCCCGCCTGCATGGCCTTGGCGAGGAGAGCGTGGTGTTTATTCAGCAAAACCCGGAGGTGATCGATCAGGGGGTATTCCACAACGACGTGATCGCGGTGGGCAACCAGAACGTGCTCTTCTTCCACCAGCAAGCGTTCCTCAACACCGAATCGGTACTGACCGAGATCAGCGGCAAGTTTGGCGAGGGGGATTTGCACTTTATCGAAGTGCCGACCGCCGAGGTATCCGTGCTGGATGCGGTGAAATCCTACCTGTTCAACACCCAGATCCTCACCCTGCCGAGCGGCGAGATGGCCATCATCGCCCCCACCGAGTGCCGCGACAATCCGGCTGTGTCGGCCTATCTCGGCAAGCTGCTGACGCAGGAGACCCCGATCAAGGCAGTCCACTATATGGATGTAAAACAGAGCATGCGCAATGGTGGAGGCCCCGCCTGCCTGCGACTGCGGGTTGCCATGAACGATCAAGAACTCGCTGCGGTCAATCCGGCCTGCCTTATCAACGACAGCCAGTTTGCCCGTCTCGATGGCTGGGTCGATCGCCACTACCGCGACCGCCTGACCCTCGATGACCTGCGGGATCCGTCACTGGTGCAGGAGTCCCGTGGCGCACTGGACGAACTGACCCAGATCCTGAAACTGGGTTCGGTCTACCCGTTCCAACGCTAAATGTGATGCCCGGGAAGACCGCCAACGCTGGCGGTCTTCTGCTATCGGCCTTCTCTTCAGCGCGATCGCCAACTTGCACGGATGCTGTTTTGTGCAGAAAAGCAGCGCACAACTTGCTGATAAGCTTGAATTTTGAGCTGGATGTATCAAAAAATCGACGAACAGTCATTTTTTACTGCCAGATGCCTAATCAAGGGGTTCACAAAGCCTCTGGATCTGATAGTATGCGCCTCGCACTTGGGGAGGGGTTCCCGAGCGGCCAAAGGGATCAGACTGTAAATCTGACGGCTCTGCCTTCGAAGGTTCGAATCCTTCTCCCTCCACCATTCAAGTGCAAAGTAGTGACAATCAGGAAATACCCCGTGGAGGGGTTCCCGAGCGGCCAAAGGGATCAGACTGTAAATCTGACGGCTCTGCCTTCGAAGGTTCGAATCCTTCTCCCTCCACCA
>NZ_JBFODO010000011.1:0-29650 GCF_040908365.1 Aeromonas sp. R2-4 | reverse complement strand
TGTAGTGGTCAACTAAATCCGGACACTTGGTTAGGCCGATCCTCGGCTTTTGCTGGCGGTATCCCGTCATTGTATTGATGTGGACGTCGCCAGTTGTAGTGATCCATCAGGTAATAACTGATATCCCGCTTTGCTTCCCGCAGGCTCATATATCCCCTTGCCGGGAGCCACTCTGACTTCAGGCTTCTGAACAACCGTTCCATCGGGGCGTTATCCCAGCAGTTGCCACGCCGACTCATACTCTGGGTCATGCGATAGCGCCACAGTCGTTGCCGAAATGCCCGGCTGCCATATTGGCTGCCCTGGTCAGAGTGAAACAGCACGCCTGACGGACAACCCCGCTGCTGATACGCCATCTCAAGTGCTTTGATGGCCAGCTCGGCATCTGGTTTATCTGACATCGCCCACCCCACAACCCGCCGGGTATGCAGGTCAAGCACCGCTGCCAGGTAATGCCAACGACCACCTGCCCAGACGTAGGTGATATCGCCACACCACACCTGATTGGGTTGTTGGACATCAAATTCGCGGGCCAGCAGATTGGGAATGTCCGGTCGTTCAGACCGTGCCACCTTATAGCGGTGTGCGCCCGGCTGTTTGGATGCCAGGCCGGCTTCCTTCATCAGGTTACGTACTTTGAATCGACCAATCTGATACCCCAACTCTCGCATCATCGACATCAAGGCGCGGCTGCCAGCCGAATCCCTGCTCTCTTTGAACAAACGGCGCAACTCAGAGCGCTGTTGCATGCGCTCACGGTTAATCGTCCGCCTGCGAGCCAGATAATCGTAAAAACAGGAGGTGGGAACATCGAAGGCGCAGCAGACCAGAGTGATGGGGGCTTGCTCCCTTAATCGGTCTATCAGCGCGTACGTGTGAACTCGTCCGTCATCAAGAGAGCAGTAGCCTTTTTTAGAATGTCCTTCTCACGTTCGAGCCGGTTGATGCGGGCTTCCAGTTCCTGAATTTTTTGCTGCTCCAGAGTCAGTGCTTTGCTGATTGGGGTAGTGCCACTGCGTTCGGATTGCAGTTGCCGAACCCAGCGGCGAAGTATGGTTTCACCGATATCCAGTGAACGACTGGCTTCGGGGACAGAATATCCCTGGTCGAGCACCAGGGATGCGGCTTCGAGTTTGAATTCGGCAGTAAATGAGCGACGTAATCTTGTCATTGAACACCTCAGGTCATGGTGGCGACTGTACCACCTAAAATGGTGTCCGGGATGATTAGACCACTACAATCGATACCGCCCAGATCTATGACAACGAAGCCGAAGTCGGCGCCGTGCTGACCCGCAGCACTGTTGCCCGTCACGAGATCTACCTGACCACCAAGGTGTGGACCAGCGAATTTAGGCCGGGCAAGCTGATCCCGAGCCTTGAGGTGAGCCTGGAAAAACTGGGCACCGACTATCTGGATCTGGCGCTGATCCACTGGCCCTCCCCCAAGGATGAGGTGCCGATGGCGGTCTATCTGGAGCAGCTGGCCGAGGCCAAGGCCCGGGGCCTGACCCGGGAGATCGGGGTCTCCAACTTCACCGTGGCCCAGCTCAAACAGGCTATCGAGATTTTGGGGCCGAGCTCCATCGCTCACCAACAGATCGAGGTTCATCCACTGCTGCAAAACCGCAAGGTGGTCGAGTTCTGCAAAGCCCACGGTATCGCCGTCACCGCCTATATGCCGCTCGCCTATGGCAAGGTGCTGAGCGAGCCGCTGCTAATGGAGATTGGCAAACGCCACGGGGTATCGGCGGCACAGGTGTCGCTGGCCTGGCTGCTGGCGCAGGACATGACAGTGATCCCGAGCTCCACCAAGCGGGAGAATCAGGCTGCCAATCTGGCCGCTCTCGATATCACATTGAGCAGCGAGGAGATGGCCGCCATCGCCACGCTGGATCGGGGCGAGCGCTGCGCCAACCCGGACTTTGCCCCCGCATGGGACTGACGCGAAAGGCGTGAGACTAACGCGAAAGAAAGGCTGGCTCGCCAGCAAGCCAGATAAAACAGGGAGAGCATCATGCTCTCCCTGTCTCTTTTCTTGCCTCACGCTTTGTAGCGCTTGCTGAACGTCCAGTCGCCACATTGATGCCAGATACAGCCCCGCAATCAGGGCGCGTTCTGGCAAAGGGCGGGATCGAACACTTGCTTCCAGTCTGATTTCATATCGACCACCACCCAGCCCCGCGCTTTTGCCTGTGCCAGCCCGTCGATCAGCTTGCCGCTGGCTGGCGGATGGCTGTCGTAGGCGTATTCGCGCTTGGCATCGGTGTGGTGCACCAGCAGGCCGAAAGTGTGGTAATCCGGGTTGGTCGAGGTGTATTGCAGCATGGGCACGTCGCCATCGCTGTTACCAAAGGCGCCGACCGGACGCTGCCCCATAAAGAGGTGAATGGCGGCCGGTTTCGCCTTGCTGTCATCGAAATAGGCGCCGTTCATGGTCTTGCGGATCTCGCTGCCCTCCCCGGTCAGGACAAACTCGCCGAGGGTAAAGGAGCCAATCACCTGCTGGGGCGGGATGCCATACATCTGCTCGGACATCACCCGCATAAAATCGACGCCGCCGCCGGAGACAATCCAGGTCTGGAAGCCATTATCCCGCAGATACCCCAGCAGCTGTTTCATCGGCAGATACCCGAGCTGATCGTAGTGGCAGCCAAAACGGGGATCCTTGCTGCTGTTGATCCAGCGAGTGACCCGCTCGGCAAACTCGGTGGTAGTCATGCCGCTGTGGGTCAGTCCCACCAGCTTGGCGATCCCCTTCTCCCCCGATTTGGCCACGGCCTTGAGGTCGTTGTTCAGCACTGCCGAAGCGATGGGGTCGGCCTTCCACTCCGGGTGTTCCGGCGCCAGGCGCTTGATCTCGTCCATCGCAAACTGCAGCTGATAGGTCATGGGCGCTTCAGGCCAGAGGGTGCCGTCATTGTCAAACACCACATGGCGCTTCTCTGGCGGAATAAAAGTGGCCTGCTGCTGATCGGTGGCATTGGTCACCCAGCGGGTGATCGCCTGCTTGGCCGCAGTGTCATTCCAGGCAGAGAGGGGATCGCTCTGGCCGGCCTGTACCGCAAAGGCGCCGCACAGCAGCAAAAGAGAGGAGAGTCGATTCAATGTCATCATGTTACCTGTCAGCTGGATATTGCCTGTCTATTGCCTATAGATGAAAGCGCACGGCCATCACAACACCGGCGCACATGGGTTCAACACACTCGGGTTTCACAGGGAAAATCCTATGGCTGCCAGCTTGTACTGGAGCTTAAGCAAGCTCAGAAAAGGAGCAGCGTTCATCCCGTTTTGCGAGGCAGATCACTGCGTTACGCTCACGCAGTGGGCAACACAACCCCCTCCCACTCAGCGTTATTGCTGCTTATTTGGCAAAAGTAATTTGATGTCACCGTCATTTTTGCCAACAAAACCCATCGGCATACTGGCGCCATTCTCCCGTCGGGAGTCCCTAACCAAGGAGTTGTTATGCCACTGGCGTTATTTGCCCTTACCCTGAGTGCCTTTGCGATCGGCACCACCGAATTTGTGATTGTGGGGCTTATCCCCACCATCGCCGAGCAGCTCAATGTCTCGCTCCCCTCGGCGGGCCTGTTGGTCAGCCTCTATGCCCTTGGCGTAGCTATCGGCGCCCCTGTGCTCACGGCGCTCACCGGCAAGGTGCCGCGCAAGTGGCTGCTGGTGGGACTGATGGCACTCTTTACCGCCGGCAACTTGCTGGCCTGGCAGGCTCCGGGTTACGAGAGCCTGATCGTCGCCCGCATCCTCACCGGATTGGCGCACGGGGTCTTCTTCTCGGTGGGCAGCACCATCGCCACGGGTCTTGTGGCCAAAGAGAAGGCGGCGAGCGCCATCGCCATCATGTTCAGCGGCCTTACCGTGGCGCTGGTAACCGGCGTACCGCTCGGCACCTGGATTGGTCAGGTCTTTGGCTGGCGTGAAACCTTTCTGGTGGTGAGCCTGCTGGGTCTGGTCGCCATGGTGGGTAGCCTGCTACTGATCCCGAATAACCTGCCCAAGGAGGCAGCCTCCACCATCCGCGAACAGCTCTCGGTGCTCACCAAAAAACCGCTGCTGCTGGTCTACGCCAAAACCGCCCTCGGTTATGGCGGTGCCTTCACAGCTTTTACCTTCCTCGCCCCCATCCTGCAGCAGGTGAGCGGCTTTAGCGCCGGAGCGGTGAGCCTGATCCTGCTGGTCTACGGGGTATCGGTCGCCATCGGCAATATCTGGGGTGGCAAGCTGGCCGACAAGATGGGCCCATTGCCGGCGCTGAAGCTGCTGTTTGCCGGTCTGGCGCTGGTGCTGCTGGCCCTCACCTTCACCGCACCCCATCCGGTGCTGGCCGTGCTCACCGTGCTGGTGTGGGGCGCCTTTGCCTTCGGCAACGTGCCGGGTCTGCAGGTGCTGGTGGTGAAGCAGGCCGAGCTGCACACTCCCAAGGCGGTGGATGTGGCATCGGGCCTCAATATCGCCGCCTTCAACGTTGGCATTGCGCTGGGATCTGTGGTCGGTGGTTTTGTGGTAGAGCACCTCGGCCTGATGCACACCCCCTGGATCGGCGCCCTTATCGTGCTGCTGGCCTACGGGCTGACCCATATCAGCGAGCGCCGCGAAGCCCTCCGGCTCGCCGCCTGTCAGGCATAAGCTGCGCCAGCAGGCGTCACGCAAGGGCGTGGCGCCTGCTGCAATCGGCGCGGCAGGCTTCTATGCTGTGACACAGCCTCAACCCGGCAACTGTTTCAGTAACTTTTTCAGCAACCAAGCCTGTCACCCTCGCATCATTTGCCACGGAGTCTGTTATGAAGGTGCTTATCGTCTATGCCCATCCCGAACCCAAAAGTTTCAACGGTGCCCTCTTCTGCCACGCCATCAGGACGCTGGAGCAGGCGGGCCACACAGTGATGACCAGCGATCTCTATGCCATGGGCTTTGATCCCGTCTCGGATCGGCGCAACTTCACTGCCGCCAGCGATCCCGATTTTCTCAAGCTGCAACTCGAAGAGCTGGCTGCCACCGAGCAGGGCAGCTTTGCCCCGCAACTGGAGCAGGAGATGCAAAAGCTGGAGGCGGCCGATCTGCTGATCTTCCAGTTCCCGCTCTGGTGGTTTGGCCTGCCAGCCATTCTCAAGGGGTGGGTGGATAGAGTCTTTGCCATGGGGCGAGTCTACGGTCAGGGCCATATCTACGAGAGCGGCAAATTTCGCGGCAAGCGGGCCCTGCTGAGCCTCACCACCGGTGGCCCTGCCGAGACCTATCTGCCTGACGGCTTCAACGGCGATATCGACGGAGTGCTGCGCCCCATCCAGCGCGGGATCCTTCAATTTGTCGGCTTCGACGTGCTGCGCCCCCATATCTGCTATGCCCCGGTGCGGGTCTCGCAAGAAGAGCGGGAAGCCTGGCTCGCCCAGTGGGCCGAGCGCCTTGGCCAGATTGAGCAGGAGTCCCCCATCGCGGTCGGCCGCTACCAGTAACGGCTGACGCAGCTGACTCACTCCCCCCAAAGCACAAAAACAGCGAGCGGCCCCCGGCCGCTCGCTGTTTTTCACGCTCTGTCGTTATGGTTTTTGTTATCCGTGGGCAAGCCTTATGCCGCCTGTTGCACGCCTGCTTTGCCGGTCATCGCCCGCTTGAGCCAGTAGTCGAGGCTGACGTAGCGGCCCCCGCCGTAAACCAGCAGCACCAGCAACATCACGAAGTAGGTAGCGGCAAACTCCATCCCGTTGTTGAGCATCACGGGATCCCCAAGCTCGGTGATGTAGTTGTAGCGACCGGGGAAGTTGGCAGCCAGCCACTCGATAAAGCCGTTGAGGCGCAAGGTGGCCTCCATGCTGCCGGTGGCGATGGCGTCCCAGCCGTGCTTCCAGTGCACCATGGCGCTCGCCACACTCATCAGGAAGATGGTGGGAATGGCCATGATGCGGGTAAAGAGGCCAAGGGCGATGCAGATGCAGCCCAGCACCTCGGTGCCCGCCGCCAGAAAGGCGAGCAGGGTCGGGAACGGCAAGTTGAGCCCCCCTTCCGAGACCGGGGCACCAAACCAGGCGACCGTGCCGGCAAAGCCCATCACCTTGGAGTGGGCCCCCACATAGATGACCGGAATGAGATAGAGGCGAATGGCCAGCAGGGCAAGAAAATCGAGCCGCTTGCACTGGGCGGCCACCGCCCGCTCGTACCACTGGATCAGGGTGTTGTTCATGGGAATTCTCCTTGGTGTTTGCTAAATGGGTGCAAGGGGGCGCCGGGCTGGCGCTCACCGACGGGCAGGATCAACAGACCCAGCCGGTGAAAATGGCGCGCCCACTCGGTCAGATCAAAGTCGCTGCGAACCTGTTGCACCTGTTGCTGGAACGCGGCATGGGTGATCCCCGGCTGCTGTTGCAGCAACTGGATCAGCGCCACATCCCATTCGCGCAACCGCTGGGTCACCACCTGATGATCCGGACTGCGAAACAGGCCATAGAAGTGGTTGCCCTGCCGGGTCGGCACCACGCCGCTGCGACGAATGGCAAAGGGGAGCTCTAGCAGTTGCAGGGTAGGGTTGAGCACAAGCGAACTCTCCGCCGTCACCTCCGCCCCCGCCATAACTTGCGGCACCACCCCCTGATCAATCTCGACACAGAGGCAGGCCCACTCATACTCCAGCAGCGCCAGCCGCTGCCTGGGCCAGTTGAGAGAGCCCTCTCCGTGGCGATGCTGCACATAGCGGACAAACTCGGTGGCGATATGGTGAAACTCGGGGGCCTCGGCGCCGTGCGCGATAACAAAGCCCTCCACCAGCTGCCCTCTGTCCACCGGCGCCCAGTGAGCGTGGGTGAGCGGAAAAGCGCTCTCCAGCACCGACTCCACATTGGCGCGCACGCTGCGGGCATAGTGGCTGGCGATGCCATCCTGCGGCAGCCGCACCCGGCTCGCCAGCCAGGCGGTCTGCTGCTGCATTCGCTGCGGCGCCGTTTTGGACGTGCTGATAAGAGATAACCGTCTATCCATAGCGCACCTCCCGCACCTGACTGTCGATCGCCTCGCAACAAGCGCCGTGCACCCGCGCCAGCTCGGCCTCCAGCTCTGCCAGCGGCGGCAGATGGTGATCCCGCTCCAGCAACAAGGGACGCAGGCCGTGGGTCTGCACCGTATAACGGGCCAGCGCCACCACCTCCTCACAGACCGGACGACCATGGGTATCCAGCAAGGTGCCATCCGCCTCTTCCAGATGACCGGCGATATGGAAGTAACGGATAGCAGTGCCCGGCAGCCCGGCAATCATCCGCTTGGGGCAGTAACCGTGGTTGCGGCTGTTCACAAAGACGTTGTTGATATCGAGCAGCAGCTCGCAACCGCTGCGCGCCACCAGCTCGGCGAGAAAATCCTCCTCCGGCATCTCGTAGTCATAGCCGTGGTAGTAGGAGATATTTTCCAGCACCAGCGGGCGGGCCAGCGCCTCCTGCACCTGCGCGATCCGCTCGGCCAGATAGGGGATGTTCTCCCACTGGCGCGGCACCGGTAGCAGTTCGTAGAGATAACCCTGTTGGTCGCGGGAAAAGCTCAGGTGCTCGCTGTAGATCCCGATACCGAACTCATCCAGAAAGGTGCGGATCTGGCTGAGCAGGGTGCGGTTGAGGGGCTGACAATCGCCGAGGGAGAGGCTGAGGCCGTGGGCCACCAGCGGGTAACGCTCGGCCAGCTGATGCAGCTGCGCCCGCTTGGCTCCGCCTATAGCCATCCAGTTCTCCGGTGCCAGCTCGAGAAAGTCGATGCCGGGGCGGACGGGGCCGGCGCAGAGCGCATCCAGATGCTCCTGACGCAGCCCGATCCCCCGACTGCGGGAGCTTATTGGCCGCATACCCCCTCCGTCATCTTGCTGCCCTTGCTGGATGTATTGCCATCAATCCCCTCGCCCGCCACGCCACACTTGCCATCGCGAGCGCGCACCAGCCGCCCCTGCGGATCACTGTCGAGGGCCTGCTTCTCGAAGCGCTTCTCGGTGCCGCACTTGCCCGCCGCACACTTGCCGCCGTGCTGTTCGCTGGGGGCGGCTTTCACCGGCGCATCGCTCGGGGTGGCCGCCAGCGCCAGCCCCGGAGTCAGGGCAATCAGGCTGGTCATGGCGATGGAGAGAGTCAGTTTGCCGGTGGTTTTGTTGCTGCTTGAGTTACTCATGGGCGGACTCCTTGACGGATGAAACGGGGTAGCTGGAGAGATCGCGGGCGGCCACGATCTGGCCGTGGAACTGCTGTTTGACGATGGCCATCGCCTCTTTCTTGTGATTGAGGCCAACCCCCATCCAGTGGTTGAGCACCAGCAGCTTGGGGTTCACCTCGGCGGCAATTTTGGCCACCACCGACGGCTTGGCATGGAGCGAGGCGGAGACCGGGTCGGCCCCTTCGTGGATGGCGAGCGGCATCACCAGAATGTCGGCCCCCTTGGCAAACGGCACAAAGGCCGGGTTGCTGCCGTTCTGATCTGCCGAGATAACGATGGTCCCCTCGGCGCTCTCGATGCGATAGGCCAGACAGGGCACGTCACCGTGAGGGATGCCGAGCGCGGTGATGGTCAGCCCATCCTGCTGATAGACGGTGTGAGGCTGCGGGCTCTGGTAGGGCACATCATGGAGAGTGATGGGGAAGAGGCCATCGGTGCCATCCTTGAAACCGCTCAGGTAGGCATAAGCGCCCTTGTCCTTGTTGAAGAGGGCATCAAAGTAGCCGCTCATGCTGGGGAAGGCCGAACCCGCCTCGGGCCCCGCCAAATCCAGCGGATCGCTGCGTTCGAAGAAGTAGGCCCCCTTGAGCAGGGCGGGCAGGTCGGTCACATGGTCGGTGTGAAAGTGGGTGATGCCGATAAAATCGACCTCTTCGAGCTTGGCCCCCGCCTGGCCGAAACGCAGGTAGACGCCGCCACCTGCATCGATCAGGATGCGGGATTTCCCCTTCCACCAGATCACCTCGCTGGAGGAGGCACGCAGGTCGTCGGAGATGGGGCCACCACTGCCGAGCACCTGCAGGGTGAAGGTTTTATCCAGTGGCGTCAGTTGTACCGGTTCGGCACAGGCCGGGGCGACGGCAAGGGCGCAGCCGATGGCCAGCGCCACCGCTTTCAATGTCTGTTTCATATTGATTACCTGTCGGTTGAGTGACAGTTCGCGACTGTCAGTGAAGTGGCAGGGTGGGTGATCGGGCTGCGCCACAGGCAGCCCGACCGGGCATGCGGGTCAACCCCGCAGATCAGATCTGGTCGCGGTCAGCCGCTTCCCAGCGCGCCTCCAGCCAGAGCAGATTGCACAGGCCCAGCAGCAGGGCGAATCCGAGGCCTAAAATCCAGGTGAAGTACCACATAGCAGATCCCTTGAGGTCAGTAGAGTTGATGGCTATCGCGCTTGATGCGGGCACGGTCGAGCTTGCCGCGCACCACCCGATAGACCCAGCCGGTGTAGCCCAGGTTGACCGGCATCAGCACCAGCACGAGGCCGAACATGATGGCCAGGGTCTTGTAGCTGGAGGTGCTGTCCCACAGGGTCAGACTGCTGACCGCATCAAGTGATGAAGGCAGCACGAAGGGGAACAGGGCGATGGCCACCGAGCAGAGCATGGCGGTGCAGGCGATGGCGCTGGCCAGCAGCGCAATCCGGCCCCGCTCCAGCCAGGAGGCAATCCCGCTCACCAGCGGCGCTAGCGCCCCGATGATCGGCACCAACCACAGCAGCGGATAGTCAAAATAGTTGCGCAGCCAGCCTCCGGCGTGGGGGATCACCCCTTTCATCAGCGGGCTGATGGCGACATTCGGGTCAAAGGGTTGTGTGCCGACACCGGTCAGCTGAAACCCTTGCAGATCCACCAGATGCCAGCCGGCCAGCAAGTAGCAGAGGCTCACCAGCGGAGCCAGCAGGATGGCGATCCCCCGTGCGCGCAGCGCAGGGGTGCCGGTCACCTTGGCTTGCAGAAAACCAGCGCCGTGCAGCAGCAACAGGCTGATGGCAGTGGCCAGCACCGAGAGCAGCCAGCCCCAGTGAAAGTCGAACGCGCCATAGTGCAGGCGCAGCGCCGTGTCGAAGCGAAACGGCAGCCCCTCCATCACCAGACCGATAGCAGCACCGAGGATGAGCGCCGGTATCAGGCCACCGGCCACCAGCGCCCGATCCCACCAGCGGCGCCAAACCGGATCGGCCAGCTTGCTGCGATAGTCAAAGCCGACCGGACGCAGAAAGAGCCCAAGCAGCAGCACCACCATGGGGATGTAAAGCCCCGAGAAGGCGGCGGCATAAACCAGCGGCCAGGCGGCGAACAGGGCACCGGCACCGGCAATCAGCCACACCTGATTGCCCTCCCACACCGGTCCCACGCTGTTGATCACCAGACGGCGGTCGTCGTCATCTTTCGACACCACCGGCAGCAGCATGGCGATGCCGAGATCGAAGCCATCCATCACGATAAAACCGACCATCATGAAGAGCACCAGCGCCCACCAGATGAGTTTCAGGGTTGCGTAATCCATCAGGCGATCCTCGCAAGTTCGGGTTGTTCACCGCTGTAGCGGCCGGTATGGAGAATGGCGGGCCCCTTGCGGATCACATGGCGCAACAGGAACAGCTCCACCACCAGCAACAGGGTGTAGATGGAACAGATAGCGATCAGGCTGAACCAGAGTTGGCCCGGCTGAAGCAAAGAGACCGAGGCCGAGACCGGTAGCACATCGCTGATGGTCCAGGGTTGACGGCCGAGCTCGGCCACCAGCCAGCCCGCCTCGATGGCAATCCAGGGCAGCGGAATGCTCCAGAACAGGGTCTTGAGCAGCCGTGGCGAGTCTTGCAGCCGGTTGCGGCAGAGCTGAACAAAGCTCACCACCATCAGCCCCAGCATGGTGACGCCAAGCCCCACCATCACCCGAAAGCCCCAGAAGAGCGGCGCCACTGGCGGGATGGAGTCATCGACCGCTTTGGCAATTTCTGCCTCACCGGCCTTGGCGATATTGCTGGCATAGGGGGTGAGCAGCATGCCGTAGCCAAGATCCTTGCCGTGCTGCTCGAAGCGGGCACGGTTGGCCGGGCTGTCATCACCCTGCCGGATCTGGTCGAGGGCCTCTGCCGCCACCATGCCGCTGCGAATGCGTGCCTCGTTCTGCACCTTGATATCCTTGAGGCCGGTCACCGCCTCGTCGATGGAGCGGGTGGCGATGATCCCCATCAGATACGGGATCTTGATGGCGGCGTGAGTGGTCTCGGCAGTCTGATCTGGGAAGCCGAACAGGGTAAAGGAAGCTGGCGCCGGCTCGGTCTCCCACTCCGCCTCGATGGCGGCGAGCTTCACCTTCTGCACCTCGCCGGTGCGATAGCCCGACTCATCCCCGAGCACAATGACCGAGAGGATGGCCGCCAGCCCGAAGCCAGAGGCAATAGCGAAGGAGCGCAGGGCAAACTGCACTTCCGTCTTGCGCAGCAGATACCAGCTGCTCACCCCCATCACGAACATGGAGGCCGCCACATAGCCCGCCGCGACGGTGTGAACGAACTTCACCTGCGCCACCGGGTTGAACAGCACGGCGGCGATATCCACCAGCTCCATGCGCTGGGTCAACAGGTTGAACTCGGCCCCCACCGGGTTTTGCATCCAGCCGTTGCCGATCAGGATCCAGAGCGCCGAGAGGTTGGAGCCGAGCGCCACCAGCATGGTCACCAGCAGGTGCTTGCCACGGGAAAGCTTGTCCCAGCCGAAGAAGAAGAGCCCCACCAGGGTCGATTCGAGGAAGAAGGCCATCAGCCCCTCGATGGCCAGCGGGGTACCGAAGATGTCCCCCACATAGTGGGAGTAGTAAGCCCAGTTGGTGCCGAACTGAAACTCCATGGTGATCCCCGTGGTGACCCCCATGACGAAGTTGATGCCAAACAGTTTGCCCCAGAAGCGGGTGATGTCCTGATAGATCACCTTGCCGGTCATCACATAAGCCGACTCGGCGATCACCAGGATCCAGGACAGCCCCAGCGTGAGGGGCACAAACAGGAAGTGGAACAGGGCCGTGGCGCCAAATTGCAGGCGAGACAGGCTGACCACGTCATCCGGATTGATCATGCGTCACTCTCTTTTGTTGTATTTGCCTTGCACGTTTCGTGCGTGACAAGTACATCACGGAGCATGACACCTATAACAGATGCAGTTATATTGAATTACACCTATAACAGTTGATCCAGATCATGTCCCTTTACCAGCAGTTGGCCGACCGCCTGCAAAGCCAGATCGACGATGGCATCTGGCAACCGGGGGAGCGCATCCCCTCCATTCGCCAGAGCTGCAAGACCCACGGGCTCAGCCCCATGACGGTGTTGCAGGCCTATCAACTGCTGGAGAGTCAGGGGCGGATCCTCGCCCGCCCCCAGTCCGGCTACTACGTCAAAGCCGCCTCGCCGCAGGTCGTGCAGCACACCCCGAGCCAGACCCACTACAGCGGCTCGGTGGATATCAACGATCTGGTGTTCGAGGTGTTGCAGGCGAGCAAATCGCGGGATCTGGTGCCTCTTGGCATGTCGGTGGCAGACCCGACCCTGTTCCCCCATCCCCAGCTCGGGCGGGCCCTGGCCAGCTGCATGCGCAAGCTCGATCCCTTCAGCACGGTGTCCGACCTTCCCCCCGGCAACGAAGCGCTGCGCCGCGCCATCGCCCAGCGTTACGCCAGCGACGGGGTGGCGGTCAATCCGCAGGAGATCATCATCACCACAGGCGCCATGGAGGCACTCTCCCTCAGTCTGCAGGTGCTGACCGAGCCCGGTGACTGGGTGGTGGTGGAGTCCCCCACCTTCTATGGCGCCCTGCAGGCCATCGAGCGGCTGAAACTCAAGGCGGTGGAGATCCCGGTCATTCCGGGGGTTGGCATCGATCTCGACCTGCTGGCCGACGCCCTCACCCGCATTCCGGTCAAGGCGTGCTGGCTGATGGGCAATGTGCAGCACCCGCTGGGCCACACCATGCCGGATGGTCACAAAGCGCAACTGATGGCACTGCTCAACAGCCATGGGGTGCCGCTGGTGGAGGATGACGTCTATGCCGAGGTCTACTTCGGCCGCGAGCGCCCCAAGCCGATCCGCCACTGGGATCAGCGTGGCGAAAGCCTGCTCTGCAGCTCCTTTTCCAAGTGTCTGGCGCCGGGCTTTCGGGTCGGCTGGGTGGTGGCGGGGCCCCATGCCGAGCGGGTGCAGCGGCTGCAGCTGATGTCCACCCTCTCCACCAATGTGCCGAGCCAGCTGGCGCTGGCCGAGATGTTGCGCCAGGGCGGGGTCGATGCCCACTTTCGCCGCCTGCGCCACACCCTGGCCCAGCGCCAGCAGCAGATGCGGGCGGCCCTGCAACGGCTGTTGCCGGACGAGGTACGGATCTCCTCCCCCGATGGCGGCTACTTTCTCTGGCTGGCGCTGCCTGCCCCTTTCGACAGCCGCACCCTGCACGCCAAGGCTCTGGGCAGCGGTTTTTCAGTAGCCCCCGGCGCGCTCTTTTCCAGTCAGGGACAACACAACCACTGCCTGCGCCTCAACAGCTCCCATCCCTGGAGCGAGCAGCTGGAGCAGGCCCTCACCCGACTGGCCGCGCTGATTGCCGCGCAGCTCGGTGAAAAGTAACGAGACAAAGAGCCGCTGGCGAAACGAACAAAGGCCCGTAACGGGCCTTTGTAGTTGGGGAGTGACGCGGCGTTACTCGCCATAACAAACAGCTCATCTGGCCATGATCTGCGACTGCACCTTGAAGCCCAGCGCCTCGTAGAGCGCTTGGGCACGCTCGTTGAAGGCCATCACCTCCAGCCGGATTTGCTGAGCATCACGGGCCTTGGCCCACTCATCGCAATGGGCGATCAGCGCCTTGCCAATCCCGCGGGAGCGGTGCTGCTCATCCACCACCACCGAGCCGATGCGGCAGATAGGCAGCTTGCTGAGAAATGGCACGCTCTCATTGATGTCGATCCGCGCCGTCAAAAATCCCACCACCATGCCATCCTGCTCGGCAACGCAGAATAGACGCCCTTCGGCGCCGATGGCGCTCAGCAAAAATGCCCGCTCCTCTGGCGAAGGGGGGCAGAACACTTCGGGATAGTGCTGATGGTGGATCTCTCCAATCTGCCGGTTCAGCTCGACAATCGCGTCGATATCCAGTTCGGTTGCCTTGCGTATCTCCAACGGTTGCTCCTTGCGAAAAGGTGATGGTCCTGCGCCATCTTAGGGGCTGTGCTCAGCAATCCAAATAGGCTCATCCGCATCTTTTGACGGGCAGCAGAAACAACAACGCCCCTTGAGCGGGGCGTTATCGGCAATCCATGGCGGTGAGGAATATCAGGCGGGGGCGTTAAGCTGGGCCACCTGCCGCTCGATGCTTCCCTTGAGGTTGTCATCGAGTTTGAGGGCGCGCGCCAGTTCGTCGAGATAGCCTCGCTCCATAAAGTGATCCACTTCGATGGCAAGCAGGGAGGCGAGATAGACCTCGGTGGCCAGCTCCATGTCGGTCACTTCCCGCGCCAGCGCGTGGGGATCGAGGGGACGGGCCAGCTCGGCGTCAATCCAGCGGGCGACATCGCTCTGACCCTGTTCGGTCAGGTACTCCTGAATCTTCTGGCGCTCGGCCCCGTCGATATGGCCATCGGCCCGGGCTGCTGCCACCATGGCGCGCACCAAAAGCGCCGCGCGGGCATCCAGCGCATTGCCTTCCAGCCCACTGATGGGATGGGTGGGCTGGGCCGGTGCCGCCTGCTGGGCCTGCCAATCCTGATAGAGCTTGTAGGCCAGCCCGCCAAGGGCTGCGGCGCCGCCCACGGCAGCGGCCTTGCCACCATATTTGCGCACTTTTTTATTGCCCAGCAACAGACCGAGCGCGCCACCGGCCAGCGCCCCCTGCATCTGCCCCTTGCGCTTGTCTCCGCCTTCGTTGAGCCAGCCTTTGCCAGCCCCCAGCAACTGTTCCAGCATCTGTTTCATGGTGTCACTCCTGCGGCTATGTTCCCGTCGATAGAGCAAGATAGTGACCCCGCCCCCCTGAATCGGGGATGAACCCTTGACCGGGCAGGCCGATGGGGCAAAGCTCAGGGAAACCCTTCAGGCAATAAGGATGTAACTGTGCCCAATCGCGAACTGACCCTGCAATTTCTGGCCGAACCCTCCGACGTCAATTTCGGCGGCAAGGTCCACGGCGGCATGGTGATGAAGTGGATCGATCAGGCGGGCTATGCCTGCGCCGCCGGCTGGTGCGGCGGCTATGCGGTGACCGTCTATGTGGGGGGGATCCGCTTTTTGCGCCCCATCCAGATTGGCCAGCTGGTGGAGGTGCACGCTCAGGTGATCCACACCGGCACCACCAGCATGCATCTGGCGGTGGATGTCTACAGCCGCCACCCCACCGACACCGAGCGCCACAAGACCACCCACTGCATCATCATCTTTGTGGCGATGGATGAGCAGGGCAAGCCGACCCCGGTGCCCCAGTGGCAGCCGGTGAGCGAGAGCGATCTGCAGTTGCAGCAGTACGCCAAAAAGCTGATTGCCCTGCGCGAGGAGATCGACAAGGAGATGCGTCAGCACCTCTGACCTTCATGCCTCACAGCCCGACAGAGCGGGCGCTTTCGGCCAACGGCGGCGCCCCTGTATAATCCCCCCTCTTCCCGCAACCGGAACCCTGCCCATGTCACTGGAAACTGCCCCGCCCGAGGTAAAACTCGCGGTGGATCTGATTGAACTGCTGGAGACCAACCAGCTGGCCCCGGAACTGGTGCTGGCAGCACTGGCCATCGTGAAACAGGATTACGAGCGCAAGCTGGCGGAGGGGAAGGATCACTGATCCCCCCATTTATCTTTCCGACTTCAGTTTTCCCCATACCGCAAATTACTGCGGCCCCATCACCTCGTCACAGAGGGCTATCAAGGCCGCGCTCAAGCGGGTGAGCGGCTCGCTCCCGCTTCCCCCGGCATGGAGGGCCAGCTCCACCGGCGCCACCTTGGGCCACTGGGTCAGGGCCAGCTGATCGGCGGGCATCAACCGTTTGGGCAGCAAGCTCACCCCGATCCCCGCGCTCACCGCCCCCTGCAAACTGGCGAGGCTGGCGCTGACATAGGCAATACGCCAACGCCGCCCAAGACCATCGAGCGCCTCGGTCATCTGCCGCCGATAGAGCCCTTCGCTCGGGAACACCACCAGCGGCAGCGGATCCCGTTCCCGTGCGGGCCAGTCGCGACTGTCGACCCACACCAGCGGCTCGCGCCAACTGGCAAGGGGCGAACCCTTTCCCCGAGTCTGCTTGACCAGCGCCAGATCCAGCTCTCCCGCCTCGAAGCGCTGCCAGATCTCGTGGCTCAGGCCACTTTGCACCTCCAACCGCACCTCGGGGTAGTCGCGGGCAAAAGCGGCCAGCACCGGGGTAATGGCGCCTGCGGCAAAATCCTCCGGCACCCCGAGGCTGAGGGACACGCTCCCCTCGCTCACCTGCTCCTCGGCCTGTGCCAGCAGCGCCAGAATGCGGCGGGCCAGACCCAGCAATTTTTCCCCCTCCGCCGTTGCCACCACCTGACGGCCAGCGCGATCGAGTAGCGGGCAGCCGAGCTGCTGCTCAAGGCGGCGGATCTGCTGGCTGATGGTGGATTGGGTCAGATGGACCCGTTCACCGGCGCGGGTAAAGCTGCCGGTATCGATAATGGCGACAAAACTGCGCAGTAACAGGGGATCCAGCATGGGGCGCTCCATTTACAAAACCACTGAAAGTCATTCTATCATTTAATTTCCAAATGACTTTCGAGCCCGCTAGGCTGGCGTTTTTGCCTCCTTTGACGGTGATCTGCCATGTTCAGCCCCGATGACTCCGCGTCCCGGATGCCCCCTGTCTCTCCCAGAACCGGAAACAGCACCCGATGAATCAACAAAATGCGGATCAACCCGCAGGCCAGACCGCACTGCTGGTGCTGGTGATCCTGATTGGCCTGAATCTGCGCCCCTTTCTTACCGCCATCGGCCCGCTGAGCGGCGAGATTGGCCGCGCCCTGTCGCTCGGGATGGATACCCTCGCCTGGCTTACCCTGTTGCCGCTCTGGCTCATCGGGATTGGCGTGCTGCTCACTCCCAGCCTGCGTCGGCGCGCCAGTGCGTGCCAACTATTGGGGGCGGCCCTGTTGCTGCTCGGCATTGGCAGCGCCATGCGCTTCGATGCCAAAAGCGGCGCCCTGCTGATCGCCAGCGCGGCGCTGTGTGGATTGGGCTCGGCACTGGTGCAGGGGGTACTGCCGGCACTGATCAAGCAGGCCTTCACCCACAAGGTACCGCTGGTGATGGGGATCTTCTCTGCCTGCATGATGGGGGGCGGGGCATTGGGGGCCAGTCTCACCCCAAGGCTGGCAGTCAGCCTCGACTGGTCGCGGGCACTGGCGCTCTGGAGCCTGCCGCTGCTGCTGGCCCTCGTCTGGCTAGGATGGAAAGTGCGTCTGCCAAGCACCGCCGCGGTCGCCATTCCCGATGGCGAACAGCGGCTGATCACCCTGCCCCGCAGCTGGTTGCTGATCGTCTGCTTTGGCATCATCAACAGCGGCTACGGCATCGTGGTGGCCTGGCTGGCCCCCGCCTATATGGCGAATGGGTGGAGCGCCGCGCAGGCGGGCGAGCTGGTCGCCTGGCTGGCACTGGCCCAGACCGCCAGCGGCCTCGGCCTGCCGCTGCTGGCGGCGCGCAGTCTAGATCGGCGGCCGTGGATGGGCCTTGCCATCGCCATGCAGCTGGCGGGATTTGCCGGTCTCTGGCTGGCGCCAGCCAGCGCCCCCATTCTCTGGTGCATGCTGTGCGGCGCCGGTCTTGGCGGCAGTTTTTCGCTGATCATGGTGATTGCGCTCGATCACCTGCCAGACCCGCGCCGCGCAGGCACCCTGAGCGCCCTGATGCAGGGGTTCGGCTTTATGCTGGCGGCCACCGGCCCCTGGGTGGCGGCGCGGCTCTATCACTATGTGGGCGACTTTGCGGCCGCCTGGCAGTGGCAACTGGGAGGATTGCTGCTGATGAGCCTGCTGGTAGTGCGCCTCGACCCACGCCACTATCCCCGCGTTATGCGGTTACCGACCGCCAGCGAGCCGCCACTTTCGGCACCTCTCTCGGCCAGCTCTGCGACCCAAAGCAACACACCGGCCTGAGGCCGGTGTGTTGGAGAGAACCGTATTGGAGATGACTGGCGGCTGATGCCACTCAGAGGGGCAACTCAGCGCCCCTTCTTCTGCCGTCCGGTGTTAGCGGTGCGCGGCTTGCCAGCGGCCAGTTTGCCACCATTGGGGGCTCCTTTGCCTGCACTGCCCTTGCCAGCGCCGCCTTTGTTGGCTGCACCTTTGCCCGCACCACCCTTGCCCACCGGCAGCTTCTTCTCGAAGGCTTCCGGGCCCGGCACATTGGGGCGACCACCAATCTCGTGATCGTCATCGCGGCGCGGCTTCTTGCCCTGCCCCGGTTTGGCGCTTTGAGCCGCAGGGGCCTTGGCCGCCTTGGGCTTGTCGCCTTTGGCCGGTTTCACCTCGGAAGAGGAGTCCTCAATCAGCTTGAACAGATCGATCAGCTCGTCGTCGGTGAGATCGCGCCACTCGCCCACCGGCAGCCCCTTGAGGCTGACGTTCATGATGCGGATACGCTCCAGCTTGGTCACTTCAAAACCGAAGTGCTCGCACATGCGGCGGATCTGGCGGTTAAGCCCCTGCACCAGGGTGATGCGAAAGACGAACGGCGCCTCTTTCTTCACCTTGCACTTCTTGGTCACAGTACCGAGGATCGGCACCCCGGCCGCCATGCCGCGCACAAACTCGTCGGTCACCGGCTTGTCGACGGTCACCAGATACTCTTTCTCGTGATCGTTGCCCGCCCGCAGGATCTTGTTGACCAGATCGCCGTGGTTGGTGAGGAAAATCAGCCCCTGCGAATCCTTGTCGAGCCGCCCGATGGGGAAGACCCGGGTGCTGTGGTTGACGAAATCGACGATGTTGTCCTTCTCGCCCGCCTCTGTGGTACTGACGATGCCCACCGGCTTGTTGAGGGCGATCAACACCAGACTGTCCGCCTCGCGCGGCTCGATCACCTGACCGTTCACCTTGACCAGATCACCAACCTGCACCTGATCACCGATCCCGGCCCGCTTGCCGTTGATAAAGACGTGGCCCTGCTCGATAAAGCGGTCGGCCTCGCGGCGCGAGCAGATACCGCTCTCGCTGATGTATTTGTTCAGGCGCATGGATTCGTTAGCCAGCATGGGGCACCTGCCACAGGGTCTGGGCCGCGCCCGGTTGTGCCATCGCCTGTTCCGGCTGCGCCGGGGAGGCTGTCTGCTGCATCAGCCAATTCACTACGTCAAAGTTCTGCATACCATTCCATCTTCAAAAAAGGCCAATGCCAGCTTATCCATCAAAAAACGCCTCTACAGTAGCATAATTGCCCCCTTTCAGGGGCAGATAGTTGCAAGGTCGCAGCGCCCAAGCGGGCATCCGCGGACAAGTTCACTGCGCCAGATGGCCCGCGATGCAGTCTTTGAACGGCCAGCCTGATGCCAACAGCGGGATCCGGCGCCCACAGCCAGCGCGGCCGAATGCCATCAACTATACATATCACCTTGTTTCCATTAGGCTTTAAGCCGGTTGGCAGCGCCTTGGATGCTGCGCCAAACTTGCCCGCCCAGAGGCGGCCCCACCCCTATCGCCAAGGATTGCACCATGCTGGCTCACACTCGCCGCCTTGTTCGCCGTGCTCTGCTAACCCTGTTGCTGCTGTTGCTGACCGCATGGGCGGTGATCGCCTACTTCGCCTGGCAGGCAGCGCCGCTGCAACTGTGGCACACAGTGGTGCCCCCCGAACTCAGCGCCGATGAGCTCGATCGCAGCGACTGGCAAGCCTATCTGGCCCGCGAAGCAGAGCTGTTCGAGCTGGTGGCCACCGAGGTAGTCGCCAAAACGCTGCCCGAGCAGCAACTGGCCAGCAATCGCTACTATCAGGGCGCCCCCATCAATCCCGCCCGCTTTCAGCAGAACTGGAACCGCTCCTACCTGCTGCGCCCCGAGGGGGAAGTCAAAGGGGTGGCGGTGCTGCTGCATGGCCTGACCGACTCCCCCTACAGCCTGCGCCATCTGGCCAGACGCTATCAGCAGCAGGGCTTTATCGCGCTGGGGCTGAGGATCCCCGGCCACGGCACCGTGCCCGCTGGCCTCGTGGATGTGGATTGGGAGACCTGGCTGGCCGCCACCCGACTGGCGGTGCGGGAGGCCAGATTGCTGGCACCGGGCAAGCGGCCGCTGCATCTGGTGGGCTTTTCCAACGGCGGCGCGCTGGCGGTGAAATATGCGCTCGATGCGCTGGCCGACCCGAGCGGCACGCTGGCAAAACCGGATCGGCTGGTGCTGATCTCCCCGATGATCGGGGTGACCCGCTTTGCCCGCTTCGCCGGGCTCAAGGCCGTGCCTGCGCTGCTGCCCGCCTTTGCCAACGCCGCCTGGCTCGACACCATGCCGGAGTTCAACCCGTTCAAGTACAACTCGTTTCCGGTCAACGGGGCGCGCCAGTCCTATCGCCTGACCCACGCCATCCAGCAGCAGGTGCGCCAGCTGGCCGCCAGTGGCGAGCTGGCGGCGTTTCCCCCCGCCCTCACCTTCCAGTCGGTGATGGACTACACCGTCAGCACCCGCTCCATCATTGCCGATCTCTACCACTACCTGCCGGCCAACGGCAGCGAACTGGTGCTGTTTGATATCAACCGCAGCACCCTGTTTGGCCCGCTGATGAGCTCGGCCTCCGAGCTGGCGCTGCACCGCTTGCTGCCAAACGCCCCCCAGCACTATCACCTCACCGTGGTGGGCAATGTGGACCCCGCCTCTCCCGCAACGCAGGCCAGAACGCTGGCCAGCGCCGACCAGCATGAACATATCCGTCCGCTGGGCATCGACTATCCCAAAGAGATCTACTCCCTCTCCCACGTGGCGCTCCCCTTCCCGATGGACGACCCCCTCTATGGCATGGCGGCGCGCCCGGAGCAGCGGGAGCAATACGGCATCAATCTCGGCGGTCTGGCCCTGCGTGGCGAGCGCGGCGTGCTGATCGTCAACCCCGGCGCCCTCACCCGCACCTCCTCCAACCCCTTCTACCCCTATCTGCAGCAGCGGGTGATGGAGACCCTCACCGCCCCTCCCGTCGCCCGGTCTGCAGCAGTAACCCCTGCCAGCAGCGGTCAACCTGATGCGGCCTATCAGGCAGAAGTGGAGCAGTTTTTACAGGAGAGCGACGAGAGCAGCGCACCTTTCTAGGGCGTTTCTGGAGTATCGGCAAAGAGCCACTGGCGCTGGGTCGATGGCGATACGAGCAAGGGGCCGTCAATTAACAGCCCCTTTCTATTGATGATGGCGATGGGGGTGATGGTTTAGTGGGCTCAGGGATAGATGCTCACTTCTATCAGATTCTGATCCGGGTCGAGGAAGTAGAGTGATTCTGATAGGTGTTGCACCGTCAGGCGCCGCGCCAACCCTGTCAGGGGTAGATGCTCACTTCTATCAGATTCTGATCCGGGTCGAGGAAGTAGATGGATTCTATCGGCCCGCAGGCGCCACTTTTGGTCACCGGCCCCTCGACAATCTCCACCCCGTGGCAGGCCAGCTGGGCCATCACCTGCTCCAGCGGCCAGCGGGTGATAAGGCAGACATCTCCCGACCCCACCTGCGCCCGATTGCGCGGCTCCTGCCCCAGCAGTTGCAGATTGATCTTCTGGTTGCCAAACCCTACCGCCCGGCGCCCCGCACCGAAGGTGATGGCCTCCATATTGAGCACCGAACTGTAAAATTCCACGGCCCGTTCGATATCACTGACCGTCAATACCAGATGGTCGATATGGCTGATCATGGTTACCTCCTGGTGGTGATCTGGCTGATGTGACCGACATATGCCCGCAAGCATCCGACTGTCGTCGCCACGGCGGGCAACCCCATCATACCCGGCAAGGGGAAGCCCATGTGTGCCGTGACGCGCAAAGCGAGCGCAAATGATCTGGTCAAATAAATTCGCGTTACTGCACCGCTGCGCACGCTTTATCCCGCTGGGCCAGCAGGGCTTCATCATCACTGTCCATTGCCGCCAGAATCGCCTGATTGCAGGCACGCTCCGCCAGCTTGGCCGGACTCTGTTTGGCATCCCCTATTTCGGCGATAAGGGGCCGATAACTGACGGCCGCCGAGCAGTACATGGTGCGAAATTTGGGCAGTTGCCAACTGCTGTCATCCTGCCGGGTCAAGTCATCGCACAGCTTGTGAAACAGGGCGGACGCCTTGACCGTGCACTGGCTAAAACGCCGCACATCCTGCTCGTAGGGACGACAAACGCTCGGCTGCTGGATCTGCCACAGCTGAAAAGAGAACGGGACTGACTCCCCCTCATACTGCACCACCAGCGTCTTGGCCTCGGTGCCATAGATATCCGCAACCTGCTGCTGTACCAGATTGAGATAAGCCGAAAAAAGATAGGAAACCGGATCCATCACCACCTCCCTGTGGTTGTTACTGCCGCGCTCTCTTACCGAAAACCAGGGCGATTTTCAAACGAGTAACAGGCGACAACAGCTTACTGATTTGGTTGGAAAAAATGATACTCTTCTCGCCACCCTCATGTACAACGTTCAAGGCTAAAGTGCGATGCAACAATGCGGTATTTATGAACAGCTCATTACTCAACTGCTGACATCTCGACTCGACCGCGCGCGCTTTTACGTAGGGGAACGCCAACTTGAACCTGCCGAAGCGGCAGTTTGGTTATCCAGATTTCTGAGCCGGGTTTTGGAATATGCGGTGGGTTCGGTCACTGGAGAGGATCAGCTGCAACGGCAGATCGAGCTGGCTAACCAGTTATTGCTTTGGCTAAAGGATCGCACCCAAGACCCAGACTTTATTGGCGAGAACCTCATCGATAGTCAGGGGAAAATTCTGACCGCGCTTTACCAGTTGGATAACCCCATCTCCGCCAATTTAAAGCAATATGCCGAGGATATTTTCCCTCTGACAGGTCTCACTCAGAGCGAACTGTTTTGTGGCAGCAATGCGGGTTTGTCGATGGAGTCGGAGATTAAACGGGAAATTTTATCGGCAGATAGCATCTGCTGGCTGGTCTCATTTATCAAATGGGCAGGAATCCGGATTTTCCGTCATGAGCTGGAAGAGTTCACTCGCAGCGGCCGCCAATTAAAAGTAATTACTACCTCTTATATGGGGGCGACCGATGCCAAGGCAGTTGAATTTTTAGCCAGCCTCCCAAATACCGAAGTCAAACTCAGCTATAACACCCAGCGCGAGCGGTTGCATGCCAAGAGCTATCTCTTTTGCCGAAATACCGGCTTTCATACCGGCTATATAGGTTCCTCCAATCTCTCTCACTCTGCCCTCACCAGCGGCTTGGAGTGGAACCTAAAAATCACCTCGCAAGAGATCCCTCATATTATCGAGAAATCCCTGAGTACCTTTGAAACCTATTGGGAATCCGATGATTTTGAGCTGTTTGATGGCAAGCTCGAAAGCCGTACAAAATTGCAGCATGCACTGCAAGAGGCCCGTGGGGATGGGGACAAAAATAGCCCTGCCTATTTTTTTGATATCACGCCGTTTCCCCATCAACTGGAGATCCTTGAACAATTGGCGATGGAGCGCGCTTTACACCAGCGCTTCCGTAACTTGGTGGTTGCGGCCACCGGTACAGGGAAAACCCTGATCTCCGCTTTTGATTTTGCGCGTTTTCTGAAAACCAAACCCGACGCCAAGTTCCTGTTTGTCGCCCACAAAGAGGAGATCTTGCGCCAAGCATTAGCCTCGTACCGCGGTGTGCTCAAGCAATCCAATTTTGGCGAACTCTTAGTCGGCGGCGCCGTGCCAACCCACTACCGTCAACTATTTGCCTCGGTGCAATCCTTGAATAACCAGCTGGCTAATTTACGTCTTAGCCCAGATTATTTCGATTACATCGTCATTGATGAGGTTCACCATATTGCGGCGGCCAGTTATCGCGGTCTGCTCGCCGCCTTTGAACCTCACATTCTGTTGGGATTAACCGCAACGCCAGAGCGCCATGATGGCGGTGATATTCTTGCCGACTTTTGTGGTGTCATCGCAGCAGAGATCCGCTTGCCCGAGGCCATCAATCGTCGCCATCTCTGTCCGTTCCAATATTTTGGTATCGATGATGATACTGACTTGCGCCAAGTGGCTTGGAAAAATGGCCGTTATGACATCACTGAACTCACCAATATCTATAGCCACAATCAGCAGCGGGTACAGAAAATAGTCCAGAGCCTCAATGAGATCGTCACCGATATTACCAAGATCAAAGCGCTGGCATTTTGTGTGAGCCGTGAACATGCCGACTTTATGTGCAAGGCATTTTTATTGAAGGGCATCAAGGCTGACATCCTCACCAGCGATAATCGAGACGAGCGACATAGTAAACAACAAGATTTGCGCACTGGGGTTATCAATATTCTCTGCGTGGTGGACATCTTCAACGAAGGGGTTGATATCCCGGAAGTCGATACCTTGCTGTTTTTACGACCAACGGAAAGCCTCACTATCTTCTTGCAGCAATTAGGGCGCGGCCTGCGGCTGGCGAGCGATAAAGAGTGCTGCACCGTGTTGGACTTTGTTGGCAATGCCCGTGCTGAGTATGACTTTGCCCAGAAATTCCGGGCACTGGTGGGCAAAACCAACAAGGCGATCAGCCACGAAATCAAACAGGGCTTCCCTCACGCCCCCTTGGGCTGCCGCATCGAACTCTCAAAACAGACCCAAGAGTTAATTCTGAGCAATATCAAAAAGGCGACCCTCAATACCTCGCGCCTCATGGGCCTGATCCGCCGTTTCTCACTGGATTGTGATTTACCGCTGACGCTGGCGAACTTTTTGAAGTTCTACCCTCACATCAGCCTAGAGGAGATCTACAAGCGCGGTAACTGGAGCGCCTTGGTCAAACAGGCTAGCAACCATACCATTTCTGAAATGAGCGATCAGAAGCTGTCGACCCTCTACACCCGGGCCATCAAAACCCGGCTATTGGGCTGCAATGCGCTCCATTACTTGAAATTCTTACAAACCTTGGTGGAAAACGCCTTTACCTTAACGGCCGAACACGATGAACGTATGGCCTTGATGTGCCATTACGACTTCTGGCAACAGAGCGGCCCCACTGCTGGCTTTAGCTCCTTGGCGCACAGCCTGAAACAACTCAATCAACCAGAGTTAAGGGCCGAGCTGGCAGATCTGTTACCCATGCTGATCAACCGGGTGCAGCACGAACAAAGCGCCATGCCAAGCCTTCCCGGTAATCCGCTGCAACTGCATGCTCGCTATGCCAGAGAGCAGGTGCTGGTTGGCTTTGGCGCGACCACCTTCGCGCAGCAACCCACGGCTCGCGAAGGGGTCTATGTCATTGCAGAGCAACATATCGAGTTGCTGTTCGTGACCTTGAACAAAACGGAACAGCACTTCTCCCCCACTACCCGTTATCACGACTACGCCATCAACGAGTCGCTGTTTCATTGGCAGAGCCAAAACAGCGCTCGCCCAGAACGGGGTAAAGGGCTGAGTTACATAAACCACAGAGCAGAAGGTAAGCGCTTGTTTCTGTTCGTCCGCGAGCAGAGCAAAGATGAATTTGGCCGCACCCTTGGCTTTGTGAACTTTGGTGAGGTGGAGTACGTATCCCACACTGGCAGCCAACCGATGAACATTAAATGGCGTCTCACTACTCCGATGCCGCCATTTATGTGGAAAGAGGCCGCCAAACTGGCTGTTGGTTAGTAAGGCTTCTCACCCGGTGGGAAAATGACGCAAAACCCACCGGATTCTCGCCCAAAACCCCGGCTAAATTATCCAGTTGCATAATAACCATGCGGCCTTGCGGTTGTTTAACTGGCCCTAACGTCAGATAATACCGCCCGCCTTCAACCCCCGATAACCCGACTTTCAGTGACGGTAATTGATGACTGAGTACCTGCTTTTATTGATCGGCACCGTGCTGGTTAACAACTTCGTGCTGGTGAAATTCCTCGGCCTCTGCCCCTTTATGGGGGTCTCCGGCAAGCTGGAAACCGCCATCGGCATGGGGCTGGCGACCACCTTCGTGATGACCCTCGCCAGTGCCAGCTCCTATCTGGTGGAGCACTATATCCTGCTGCCGCTGGATATCGCCTATCTGCGCACCCTCGCCTTTATTCTGGTGATCGCCGTGGTGGTGCAGTTTACCGAGATGGTGGTGCGCAAGAGCAGCCCGACCCTCTATCGCCTGCTGGGGATCTTCCTGCCGCTCATCACCACCAACTGTGCGGTGCTCGGGGTGGCGCTGCTCAGCATCAATGAGCGACACGACTTTATCCAGAGCGTGATCTACGGCTTTGGCGCCGCCACCGGCTTCTCGCTGGTGTTGATCCTGTTTGCCGCCATGCGCGAGCGTCTGGTCGCCGCCGATGTGCCCGCGCCGTTTCGCGGGGTGTCGATTGCCATGATCACCGCCGGTCTGATGTCGCTGGCCTTTATGGGCTTTACCGGCCTTATCAAGATATAACCATGATCCATATTCTCTTTGCCATTCTGGTGCTCACCCTGCTGGCGCTGGCGTTCGGGATTATCCTGGGCTTTGCCGCCGTCAAGTTTCATGTGGAAGCAGACCCCATCGTCGATCAGCTCGATGCCCTGCTGCCCCAGACCCAGTGTGGCCAGTGCGGCTATCCCGGCTGCAAACCCTACGCCGAGGCGCTCGCCAACGGCGATCAGATCAACAAGTGCGTGCCCGGTGGCGAGGCCACCATGCGCAAGATTGCCGATCTGATGGGGGTCGAGCCCCAGCCACTGGGTGGCAGTGACGAGGCCGCAGTGCCAGTCAAGAAGGTCGCCTTTATCCACGAAGATCAGTGCATCGGCTGCACCAAGTGCATTCAGGCCTGCCCGGTGGATGCCATCGTCGGCGCCACCAAGGCGATGCATACCGTGATTGCCAACGAGTGCACCGGTTGCGATCTCTGTGTCGATCCCTGCCCGACCGACTGCATCGAGATGATCCCGGTGCCCACCACGGTCGATAACTGGAAGTGGGATCTCAATAACGTGCATGTTCCGGGCAAGATTCCGGTCAAGATAGTGGAATAAACAGCGGAGCAACCATGCATTCCTTACTCGAACGTATCAAAGCCGGCACGCTCTGGGACTTTCACGGCGGCATTCACCCCGCCGACAACAAGCTGCAATCAAGCCAGAGCCCGGTGGTAGACGCCGGTCTGCCGCCACGCCTCATCATTCCGCTGCGCCAGCACGCAGGCCCCGCTGGCGATCTGCTGGTGCAGGTGGGCGACAAGGTCAAAAAAGGGCAGCCGCTGACCCGTTATGCCAAGGGGCGGGTCGTCCCTGTCCATGCCTCTACCTCCGGCACCATCACCGAGATTGGCAACCACACGGTTGCCCACCCCTCCGGACTCGGCGATCTCTGCGTCATTCTCACCCCGGATGGGGAGGATGAGTGGGGCGAACGCAATGGCAAAGCCGATTACTGGAATCTGGAGCGGGGCGAGCTGCTCGAGCGCATTCAGCAGGCGGGGGTGGCGGGCCTTGGCGGCGCCGTGTTCCCGACCCACAGCAAGCTCGACGGCCGCGGCCAGCTCACCGAGATCCTGATCGTCAACGGGCTGGAGTGCGAACCCTATATCACCACCGACGATCGGTTGATGCAGCAGTATGCCGACGAGATCATGGATGGCATCCGGGTGCTCAAGCACCTGCTCAAACCGAAACTCACCCTGATCGGGGTGGAAGACAACAAGCCCGAGGCGATCGAGCAACTGACCCGCCACGCCACCGATGAAGATGTGCTGGTCAAGACGGTGCCGACCAAGTACCCCTCGGGCGGTGCCAAGCAGACCATCGAGCTGCTCACCGGCCGTCAGGTGCCCAAAGGCGGCCGCGCGGTCGATATCGGCATCATGGTGCTCAACGTTGCCACCGTGTTTGCCATCAAGCGCGCCATTATCGACGGCGAACCGCTGATCGAGCGGATCGTCACCCTCACCGGTGACAGCTTCAAAAAACCCGGCAACGCCTGGGTGCGCCTGGGTACGCCGGTGCGCTGGCTGTTGCAGCGTTTCGAGCTGCAACCGGAAGCGGAGCAGCGGGTGATCATGGGGGGCCCCATGATGGGCTTTACCCTGCCCCACGCCATGGTGCCTGTGGTCAAGGCCACAAACTGCCTGCTCGCGCCGACGCAGGCCGAACTGCCCGCCCCCGGCCCGGAGCAGCCCTGCATCCGTTGCAGCGCCTGTGCCGATGCCTGCCCGGCCACTCTGCTGCCGCAAGAGCTCTACTGGTACAGCCGGGCCAAGGAGTATGACAAGGCCGAGAAACTCAACCTGATGGACTGCATCGAGTGCGGCGCCTGCGCCTGGGTCTGCCCCAGCGAGATCCCGCTGGTGCAGTACTACAAGATCGCCAAAGACGACATCCGCGAAGCCCGTGCCGAGGCCGAAAAAGCCGAGCGCGCCAAGCAGCGCTTTGAGGCCAAGCAGGCCCGTTTCGAGCGGGAGAAAGCGGCCCGCGAAGCGCGCCATGCCGAAGCCGCCGCCCAACGCCGTCAGACCATGACGGCCGCAGGCGGGGAAGATCCGGTGGCAGCGGCGCTGGCCCGCATCAAGGCCAAGCAGGATGCCCCCATCACTGCCATTGCCGCCACCGCCGAGGGCTTGCCTGACAACAGCGCGGTGATTGCCGCCCGCGAAGCCCGCAAACGGGAAGCGGAGGCGCGCCGCGCCGCCAAGCTGGCAGAGAGCGCAAACAGCGACACTGCCGCTGCGGCGCAACCCGCCGAGGCGGTTGACCCCGCCAGCGATCCCAAGAAAGCAGCCATCGCTGCCGCACTGGCCCGCGCCAAGGCCAAAAAGGCCGCTCAGGCTGGCGATAGCGCCGAGCCTGTGACTGCCGAAGCCGTTGCTGCGCCTGCGGTAGATGCTGATCAGCAAAAGGCAGAAGTTGATCCGAAAAAAGCGGCGATTGCCGCCGCCATCGCCCGGGCCAAAGCTAAAAAGGCCGAAGCCAGTGGCGAGCCGGTAAGCACAGCCAACGGCACGGCAGCCGAGGCAGACATCCAAAGCGATGCGCCCGTCGATCCCAAGAAAGCCGCAATTGCTGCCGCCATCGCTCGTGCCAAGGCCAAGAAGCTGGCCCAGCAGAGTGACAGCCCTGAGGGCGATCTGACTGCAAATGCTGGCACCAGCGAATCCGCTGCAACCCAAAGCGATGCCCCATCTGCGGCCAGCGAAGCGGTTGATCCCAAGAAAGCCGCTATCGCTGCTGCCATTGCCCGGGCCAAAGCCAAGAAGGCCGCCCAGCAGAGCGAGAGTGCCGGTGCTGAAGGTGCGCAGAGTGAGCCAGCTGCCAGCGCGGAGACCCGCGACATGACGGTAGCCAAGAGCGAAGTAACCACCAGCCAAAGCGATACGGCTGCAAGCGAAGCGGTCGATCCCAAGAAGGCCGCTATCGCCGCAGCCATCGCCCGGGCCAAGGCCAAAAAGCTGGCCCAGCAGGGCGAAAGTGCCGGAGCTGAAGGTGCGCAGAGTGAGCCAGCTGCCAGCGCGGAGACCCGCGACATGACGGTAGCCAAGAGCGAAGTAACCACCAGCCAAAGCGATACGGC
>NZ_JBFODO010000010.1:0-3084 GCF_040908365.1 Aeromonas sp. R2-4 | reverse complement strand
TATTTGCTACAAGCCTTAGAACACTTCTTGGGTGTTGTATGGTTAAGCCTCACGGGTAATTAGTATGGGTTAGCTCAACACGTCGCCGCGCTTACACACCCCACCTATCAACGTTGTGGTCTCCAACGGCCCTTTAGGACCCTCAAGGGGTCAGGGATGACTCATCTCAGGGCTCGCTTCCCGCTTAGATGCTTTCAGCGGTTATCGATTCCGAACTTAGCTACCGGGCAGTGCCACTGGCGTGACAACCCGAACACCAGAGGTTCGTTCACTCCGGTCCTCTCGTACTAGGAGCAACTCCCTTCAATCATCCAACGCCCACGGCAGATAGGGACCGAACTGTCTCACGACGTTCTGAACCCAGCTCGCGTACCACTTTAAATGGCGAACAGCCATACCCTTGGGACCGACTTCAGCCCCAGGATGTGATGAGCCGACATCGAGGTGCCAAACACCGCCGTCGATATGAACTCTTGGGCGGTATCAGCCTGTTATCCCCGGAGTACCTTTTATCCGTTGAGCGATGGCCCTTCCATTCAGAACCACCGGATCACTATGACCTACTTTCGTACCTGCTCGACCTGTCCGTCTCGCAGTTAAGCTGGCTTATGCCATTGCACTAACCTCCTGATGTCCGACCAGGATTAGCCAACCTTCGTGCTCCTCCGTTACTCTTTGGGAGGAGACCGCCCCAGTCAAACTACCCACCAGGCACTGTCCGCGAGCCCGATTCAGGGCCCTGCGTTAGAACATCAAACATACAAGGGTGGTATTTCAAGGACGGCTCCAGCGCAACTGGCGTCACGCCTTCAAAGCCTCCCACCTATCCTACACATGTAGGTTCAATGTTCAGTGCCAAGCTGTAGTAAAGGTTCACGGGGTCTTTCCGTCTAGCCGCGGGTACACCGCATCTTCACGGCGAATTCGATTTCACTGAGTCTCGGGTGGAGACAGCATGGCCATGGTTACACCATTCGTGCAGGTCGGAACTTACCCGACAAGGAATTTCGCTACCTTAGGACCGTTATAGTTACGGCCGCCGTTTACCGGGGCTTCGATCAAGAGCTTCGCTTGCGCTAACCCCATCAATTAACCTTCCGGCACCGGGCAGGTGTCACACCCTATACGTCCACTTTCGTGTTTGCAGAGTGCTGTGTTTTTGATAAACAGTCCCAGCCATCTGGTCACTGCGACTCCCAACTGCTCCATCCGCAAGGGACTTCACTGTCAGGAGCGAACCTTCTCCCGAAGTTACGGTTCTATTTTGCCTAGTTCCTTCACCCGAGTTCTCTCAAGCGCCTTGGTATTCTCTACCCGACCACCTGTGTCGGTTTGGGGTACGATGACTTGTAATCTGAAGCTTAGAGGCTTTTCCTGGAAGCAGGGCATCAATGGCTTCCGCACCGTAGTGCGTTCGTCTCGTGTCTCAGCGTTGTGTCTGCGGATTTGCCTACAAACACCACCTACGCACTTTCACCAGGACAACCGTCGCCTGGCCCACCTAGCCTTCTCCGTCCCCCCATCGCAATTACAAGTCGTGCAGGAATATTAACCTGCTTCCCATCGACTACGCCTTTCGGCCTCGCCTTAGGGGTCGACTCACCCTGCCCCGATTAACGTTGGACAGGAACCCTTGGTCTTCCGGCGAGGAGGCTTTTCACCCCCTTTATCGTTACTTACGTCAGCATTCGCACTTCTGATATCTCCAGCATACCTCTCGATACACCTTCGCAGACTTACAGAACGCTCCCCTACCACTCACACATAAGTGTGAATCCGCGGCTTCGGTGCCTGGTTTGAGCCCCGTTACATCTTCCGCGCAGGCCGACTCGACTAGTGAGCTATTACGCTTTCTTTAAATGATGGCTGCTTCTAAGCCAACATCCTAGCTGTCTGAGCCTTCCCACATCGTTTCCCACTTAACCAGAACTTTGGGACCTTAGCCGGCGGTCTGGGTTGTTTCCCTCTTCACGACGGACGTTAGCACCCGCCGTGTGTCTCCCGGATATTACTTACTGGTATTCGGAGTTTGCATGGGGTTGGTAAGTCGGGATGACCCCCTAGCCCAAACAGTGCTCTACCCCCAGTAGTATTCGTCCGAGGCGCTACCTAAATAGCTTTCGGGGAGAACCAGCTATCTCCGAGTTTGATTGGCCTTTCACCCCCAGCCACAGGTCATCCCCTAACTTTGCAACGTTAGTGGGTTCGGTCCTCCAGTTGATGTTACTCAACCTTCAACCTGCCCATGGCTAGATCACCCGGTTTCGGGTCTACACCTTGCAACTAGACGCCCAGTTAAGACTCGGTTTCCCTACGGCTCCCCTATACGGTTAACCTCGCTACAAAATGTAAGTCGCTGACCCATTATACAAAAGGTACGCAGTCACCCCGAAGGGCTCCCACTGCTTGTACGTACACGGTTTCAGGTTCTATTTCACTCCCCTCACAGGGGTTCTTTTCGCCTTTCCCTCACGGTACTGGTTCACTATCGGTCAGTCAGGAGTATTTAGCCTTGGAGGATGGTCCCCCCATATTCAGACAGGATGTCACGTGTCCCGCCCTACTCGATTTCACATCAAGGTTGTTTTCGTGTACGGGGCTATCACCCTGTATCGCCGGCCTTTCCAGGACCGTTCCACTAACTTCCAAGATGCTTAAGGGCTAATCCCCGTTCGCTCGCCGCTACTGAGGGAATCTCGGTTGATTTCTTTTCCTCGGGGTACTTAGATGTTTCAGTTCTCCCGGTTCGCCTCTGTTACCTATGTATTCAGTAACAGATACCCGAGTTATCTCGGGTGGGTTTCCCCATTCGGAAATCTGTGAGTAATAGCGTCTCTTACCGACTTCTCACAGCTTATCGCAGGTTAGTACGTCCTTCATCGCCTCTGACTGCCAAGGCATCCACCATGTACGCTTAGTCACTTAACCATACAACCCCAAGAAGTGTCGGTGAAACCGGCACAGCCTGTTGTTGTACAACAAGGACCAAATAAAATTTGGTTTTCGCCAAGAAGTTTCCAAAGCACTTGTAACAAATGTTTGAGAACTACTTTTTAAATCAGCTTTCCAGATTGTTAAAGAGCA
>NZ_JBFODO010000001.1:0-29364 GCF_040908365.1 Aeromonas sp. R2-4 | reverse complement strand
GCTCCTGGGAGCGCCGCTGTTTTGAAAGATTCCGATCAGTTACTGCTGCAGCTCCTGCTCGCTGAACACCCCGGCAAACAGGGCGCTGGAGAGGTAACGCTCCGCCGCACTCGGCAGGATGACCACTATGGTTTTGCCCGCAAATTCCGGCAGCTCGGCCAGACGGCTGGCAGCCACCACCGCAGCACCGGAGCTGATACCGGCCAGGATCCCCTCCTCCTCCATCAGGCGGCGAGCCATCTCGATGGCTTCATCGCTGGTCACCTTCTCCACCCGATCGATGAGGGAGAGGTCCAGGTTGCCCGGGATAAAGCCGGCGCCGATCCCCTGGATCTTGTGGGGGCCCGGTTTGATCTCTTCCCCGGCCAGCTTCTGGCTGATGACCGGCGACTCCGCCGGTTCAACCGCGACAGAGACCACCGCCTTGCCTTTAGTCTGCTTCAGATAGCGAGAGACCCCGGTAATGGTACCGCCGGTACCGACCCCGGCTACGAACACATCCACTTCGCCGTCAGTGGCATCCCAAATCTCGGGGCCGGTGGTCTTTTCGTGGATCTCCGGGTTGGCCGGGTTTTCAAACTGTTGCAGCAACACATACTTGCCCGGCTCGGACTCGAGGATTTCGTTGGCCTTGGCAATGGCTCCCTTCATGCCGAGGGGCCCTTCGGTCAGCACCAGATTGGCACCGAGCGCCTTGAGCAGCTTGCGGCGCTCCAGGCTCATGGTGGCCGGCATGGTCAGGGTGATGGGATAGCCGCGAGCCGCCGCGACAAAGGCCAGAGCAATACCCGTGTTGCCGCTGGTGGGCTCGATGATCTCCTTACCCTTGGTCAGGATGCCGCGCTTCTCGGCATCCCAGATCAGGTTGGCACCGATACGGCACTTGACGCTGAAGCTGGGGTTGCGGCTCTCGATCTTGGCCAGCACGCGACCTTTGGTAACACGGTTGAGACGAACCAGCGGGGTGTGACCGATAGTCTGGCTGTTGTCCTCAAAAATTTTGCTCATGGCGCTATCCCTGTGTTTGTTACGACGATGAAACAAGATTACCCTGTGGTTTCTGAATGAGAAGTGACTATTCGTTATAACCATATGGTATTACAACATATAGAGCTTATTCTCTCTGGCCCCTGACTCAGGGCGCCAATCGTCAAAGGAACCGACGTTATGGGATTTTCAGGAAGCAGCCAGTATCTCGCCTCCGATGCATTGAAGATGGCGGTCAATGCCGCCATCACCCTCGAAAAACCGCTGCTGATCAAAGGGGAGCCGGGCACCGGCAAGACGGTGCTGGCAGAGGCGGTCGCCGACCATCTCGGCACCGACCTCATTGCCTGGCATATCAAGTCCACCACCAAGGCTCAGCAGGGACTCTACGAATATGATGCGGTGGCCCGGCTGCGGGACTCCCAGCTCGGCGACCCCAGAGTGGCCGATATCAGTCACTACATTCGTAAAGGCAAGTTGTGGCAGGCCTTCAGTGCCGAGCAGCGACCTGTGCTGCTGATCGACGAGATCGACAAGGCCGACATCGAATTCCCCAACGATCTGCTGCTGGAGCTGGATCGGATGGAGTTCGACGTCTACGAGACCGGCGAACGAGTCAAGGCGCGCCAGCGGCCTGTGGTCATCATCACCTCCAACAACGAAAAAGAGCTGCCGGACGCCTTCCTGCGCCGCTGTTTCTTCCACTACATCCGCTTCCCCGACAAGGCCGAGATGCAGGCCATCGTCAAACTCCACTACCCCGACCTCAAGGAGAGCCTGCTTGGCGAGGCAATGGAGCTCTTCTTCGAGCTGCGCGAGGTAGAGGGACTGCGCAAGAAACCCTCCACCTCGGAGCTGCTGGACTGGATCCGCCTGCTCTTGGCCGACGATATCGCCCCCGAGGCAATGCGCGCCCGCGAGCCCGGCAAGCTGGTGCCCGCGCTATATGGCGCCCTGCTCAAGACCGAGCAGGACCTGCATCTCTTCGAGAAGCTCGCCTTTCTGGCCCGGCGCGGCAGCTGACCCATGCTGATCGACTTTTTTACCCATCTGCGCCGCCACAAGCTCCCCTGCAGCCTGCGCGAACTGCTGGACTTGCACGCCGCACTGGCTGCCCGGCTGGTTGCTGTCGATATGGAGGAGTTCTACCAGCTCTCCCGCTGCCTGCTGGTAAAAGACGAGGCCCACTACGATCGCTTCGATCGCGCCTTCGCCGAATACTACGAGGGGCTGGAAGCCATTCCCCTGCTGCCGGAGAGCCTGCCCGAGGAGTGGCTGCGCAAGGAGTTCGAGCGACTGCTGAGCCCAGAGGAGAAGGCGCTGCTCAAATCCCTCGGCGGACTCGACAAGCTGCTGGAAACCCTCAACCAGCGCTTGCGCGAGCAGAAAGAGCGCCACGCCGGCGGCAACAAGTGGGTGGGAACCGGTGGCAGCAGCCCGTTTGGCCATGGCGGTTTTCACCCCGAGGGCGTTCGCATGGGTGGAGAGGGGCAGCACGGCAAGGCGGCCAAGGTATGGGAGGCCCGTCACTATCGCAACTTCAGCGATGACTCGCCGCTTGGCCAGCGCGCCATTCAGCTCGCGCTGCGCAAACTCAGGCGTTGGGTGCGCAGAGGCAATCCCGACGAGCTGGATCTCGACGACACCATAAAAAGCTCTGCCCGCCAGGGCTGGCTCGATGTGAAGCTGCGGCCCGAGCGCCACAACGGGGTGAAGCTGCTGGTTTTCTTCGATGTGGGGGGCTCCATGGATGCCCACGTGGCAGAGGTGCAGCGCCTCTTCTCCGCGTTGCGCCACGAGTTCAAGCATCTGGAGTACTTCTATTTTCACAACTGCCTCTATGACTTCGTCTGGAAGGATAACGCCCGCCGCTTTGAAGAGCGGTTCGATACCCTGCGGCTGCTGCGCACCTATGGCAGCGACTACCGGGTGATCCTGGTGGGGGATGCCACCATGGGCCCCTACGAGATCACCTGGCCGGGCGGCAGTGTCGAGCAGTGGAACGAGGAGTCGGGTCAGGTGTGGCTTACCCGATTGCAGCAGCACTTCCCCAAACTGGTGTGGATCAATCCCACCCCGCGACGGGAGTGGCTCTGGCACCCCTCCATCAAGCTGATGAATGATGTGGTTGGCGGACGGATGCATCCGCTGACTCTGGCGGGTCTCGCTGCGGCGATCGACCAGCTGTAACCCTCTCACCCCTATAAACCGACAAGCCGGGAACGCACCCGGCGAGGAGCAAAGATGACCTCTATCGTGATCAGTGGCTCAGGCCTCTATACCCCACCCTTTGCCGTCAGCAATGAAGAGCTGGTGGCCGCCTTCAACCAGTATGTGGATCTCTACAACGAGGAGAACGCCTCCGCCATCGATGCCGGCCAACTCCCCGCCAAGCAGCACTCCAGTTGCGAATTCATCGAGAAGGCATCCGGCATCAAGAGTCGTTATCTGGTGAGCCGAGAGGGGGTGCTCAACCCCGACATCATGCAGCCGCTGCTGGCGGAGCGGCCCGATGAGATGCCCTCCATCATGGTGGAGATGGCGGTGGCCGCCGCCGAGCAGGCGCTGATCGCCGCCGGCCGCGAGCCGGGCGAGATCGATTTGGTGATCGTCGCCGCCTCCAACATGCCACGCCCCTATCCGGCACTGGCCATCGAGCTGCAGCACTATCTGGGGGCGAGCGGCATGGCCTTTGATATGAACGTGGCCTGCTCGTCTGCCACCTTCGGGATCAAGACAGCCGCCGACATGCTGGCGGCAGGCAGCGCCAACGTGGCGCTGGTGGTCAATCCGGAGATCTGCTCGGGGCACCTCAATTTCCGGGACAGAGACAGTCACTTTATCTTCGGCGATGCCTGCACCGCCGTGCTGCTGGAGCGGGTAGCCGATTGCAAGGTGGCCAACCCCTGGCAACTGGTGGCAAGCAAGCTGGTGACCCAATACTCCAACAACATCCGCAACAACTTTGGCTTTTTGAACCGGCTGAGCCCGCGTACCCGCTACGGCGACGACAAGCTGTTTCGCCAGCAGGGGCGCAAGGTGTTCAAGGAGGTGTTGCCGCTGGTGTGCGACCAGATTGCCGGCCAGCTCGATGAGCAGGGCTGGCCCGCCGAGAGCCTTAACCGGCTCTGGCTCCATCAGGCCAACCTCACCATGAACCAGTTCATCGGTCGCAAGCTGCTCGGTCACGATGCCAGCCAGCAGGAGGCGCCGGTCATTCTTGATAGCTATGGTAATACCAGCTCGGCGGGTTCCATCATCGCGTTTCATCTGTACAATCGCGACCTTCCTGCGGGGGCTCGCGGCGTACTGTGCTCCTTTGGCGCTGGCTACTCCATCGGTAGCTTGCTGCTGCGACGCCTGTAATGGCGGGCCTCCCGCCGACATAACAATAACCAGCAACATGGGTGGGAATATGCAGAGGATCACGGGGCGCTGCGCCCTGCACTACGGGGTAACCCTGTCACTATTTTGTCTCTATGGCTGGCAGGTTTGCCCGTTTCTCGAGAGTCTCACCCTGCCCCAGTTGCTGGGGCCGACCCTGGTGACGTTTGCCATCATGTTTGCCGTGCGCAATTGGCTGCTCTCAAGGCGGCCCCTGCCGCGCAACGGGCTGGACGGGTTTGGACTGGAGGTGGGTTTCTACCTGCTGGGGGCACTGCTGCTGTCGGGCTACAACGCCCTGGCCCACGACTTCCCGCTGGAGAGTCACCTCAAGGTGCTGCTGGGGATGACCACCCTCGGCTTTCTGGTGGCTGCCGATCTGACTCTGGAGCGGGACTTGCATCGGGCCAGAGCACGGCAAGCCGAGCAGAGCTTGGCGCTGAGCCACCCGCTGGCCATGCCGCTGCCACGCAAGTTCACCCTCTTTACCCTGGCGACCCTCACCCTGCTGGGCGGCGTCTTCTTCTTGCTGTTCAACAAGGATCTGGAGTGGCTGGTGACGGTGGGGCGCAGCCTGCCGAGGGTCGATGCCCAGCACTACATCCTGTGGGAGATCTCCTTCGTGATGACGGTGACCTTCTGTTATCTCGCCCTCATTATTCACGGGTATGGTCGCAATCTCGGCCTATCCCTGCGCCAGCAGACCCGCACAATGGCCAGAGTACAGTGCGGTGACTTCGACGCCCGGGTGCCGGTCACCCGAGATGACGAGTTCGGTCTTATCGCCGCCAGTACCAATCAGATGATCGGCGAGCTGAAATCCCGCAGTGACGAGCTCAACCTGACCCGCGACGTGGCCATCCTCGGCCTCGCCTCGCTGGCAGAGACCCGGGACAACGAGACCGGCGCCCATATCATCCGCACCCAGCACTATGTGAAGGCGCTGGCGCAATACCTCAGTCGCAGCGATTGGGATCGCTATCCGCTCGATGACGCCACCATCGACCTGCTGTTCAAGTCGGCCCCGCTGCACGATGTGGGCAAGGTGGGCATTCCCGATGCCATCCTGCTCAAACCGGGCAAGCTGACCGACGAGGAGTTCGCCATCATGAAGCGCCACCCGCAGATCGGCGCCGATGCGCTGGCGAGTGCCGAGGCGCAGCTGGGCTCCAACTCCTTCTTGCGGCTGGCCCGGGAGATCTCCCTCACCCACCACGAAAAGTGGGATGGCAGCGGCTATCCGGCTGGGCTGGCGGGTGAGGATATTCCCCTCTCCGGGCGCTTGATGGCGGTAGCGGATGTCTACGATGCCCTCATCTCGAAACGAGTCTACAAACCTGCTTTCAGCCATGAGGAAGCGAAGGAGATCATCGTGAAGGGGAGCGGCAGCCATTTTGATCCCGGCATTGTCGCGGCGTTTCTCGCTTGCGAGGCGCAGTTCAGGGAGATTGCCGCGCAGTTTCAGGATCACTACTGAGCAAGTACATGCCGACCAGCTTGCCCTGATGGCTGACAGGGCAACCGGCGTCATAAATTGTACACAAACAGGTCTGACCATGGCCGACTCAGCACCATGCTGACGGCCTTTGCCACGCCGTCCCCATATTGATATTTCCCTTTATTTACAGCTATTTTTTGTCATTTTGTGATCCGGATTCGTGCCGATGACGCAACCGGGATCACAAGATGGCAGGAAAAGGCCGCAATTTGCCCTCCGGCGCCAATGATGGCTTCCAATGAAAGCGAGGTTTGCTATCATCCGGAGACATTTTTCATCTGTCGCCGGCTACAAAAGAATACCCTCATGTACACACAGTTCTTCGGCCTCTCGGAACACCCGTTTTCCATCTCGCCCAATCCCAAGTACCTCTATATGAGCGAGCGCCACGGCGAAGCCCTTGCTCATCTCAACTATGGATTGCAGGATGGCGGCGGCTTTGTGCTGCTGACCGGCGAAGTGGGCACTGGCAAAACCACCGTCTCCCGCTGCCTGCTGCAACAGCTCCCCGCCGAGACCGAGATCGCCTACATCCTCAACCCCTCCCTGACCGAACGGGATCTGCTGGCCGCCATCTGCGACGAGTTTCAACTCCCCTATCCCGATGATGCCGGGATCAAGCGGCTGTTCGACCTTATTCGCGATCACCTGCTGGCCAACCTGGCGGCAGGCAAGCGCAGCGTGGTACTGGTGGATGAGGCGCAGCACCTGCTGCCCGGCGTACTGGAGCAGCTGCGTCTGCTCACCAACCTCGAAACCGACGAACGAAAACTGCTGCAGGTGGTGCTGATCGGTCAGCCCGAGCTGCAACAGATGCTGCGCCAACCCCTGCTGCGCCAGCTGGCCCAGCGCATTACCGCCCGCTATCACCTGCTGCCGCTCTCTCCCAGCGATGTGGATGCCTACGTCCGCTTCCGGCTGCAAGTTGCAGGCTGCGTACAACCCATCTTCACCCCGCGCGCCATCAAGACGCTTCATCGCCTGAGTGGCGGCATCCCCCGTTTCATCAACCTCATCTGTGACCGCGCCCTGATCGCCGCTTTCGCCCGTGGCAGCTACAAGATTGTCCACAGCGATATCAGCCAGGCCGCCTTCGAGGTCAATGGCGTTCGGGACGAAGGGAGCTGGGCCTCCGGTCTGATGGTGACGCTGGCGGGCGCCCTGCTGGTGGCCGCAGGCTGGTGGGGCTGGCAATTTTTCGGCGTGTTCCCCACCCGTCCGGTAGTCAAGGTCGAGGTGCCGGTCACCATCGACGAGACCGCCGAGCAGCAGGAGCAGCTGACCGAGGCGATCAATCAGGCCATCGACCCCGACAGCGCCATGCAGAATCTCTATCGGGTCTGGGGTTATGAACCGGAACCGTTCGAGGCAACCTGTGACAACGCGCCCCGTGCCGGTCTGCGCTGTCAGGAGGGAGAGGCAAGCCTCGACGAGCTGCGCGCCCTGCAGTATCCCGCCATGATCACACTCACTGACCAGACTGGCGGCCTCTACTACGCGACTCTGGTCAATCTGGGGCCGAACAAGGCCAGCCTGATGATAGGTGACCAGAGCTGGCAGGTGGATCGCCAGTGGCTCAGCGACAACTGGGGCGGCAGCTACACCCTGCTCTGGCGCATGCCGAAAGGGGGGGTGAGCCTGATCGCCAGCAATGCCGGTCAGACCCTGATCCAGTGGCTCGACAACGCCCTGAGCCGTGCGCTGCAACAACCCGAGCGCAAGGTGCGCCGTTTCGATGGCGAGCTCAAGAACAAGCTGCAGCAGTTCCAGCGAGATCAGGGGCTCACCCCTGATGGCATCGCGGGCAGCAACACCCTGCTGCGTCTCAACGCCCTCTCCGGTGAACCCATGCCCAGACTGGAGGAGGCCTCCTGATGTCTACCCTGCTCAAGGCGCTGCGCCGTGCGCAGCAACCGCAACTCTCCGCCCATATTCCGGCCATGGGCTTGCCCATGCCTCGGGAAGAGGAGCGCACCCCACGCCGCATCGGCTGGCTGCTGGCTCCCCTAGCCTTGCTGCTGGGGGCTGGCGCCAACTATGGCTGGCATCTGATCCACCTGCGCCCCATCGAGGAGAAGGTGGAGGTGAAAGAGGTGATCACCCCGCCCTTCGTGCGGGTCGAACCCAAGGCGATGGTAACTCGTCCGCTGCCCCCGCCCCTGCCGGAGCCGGTGGCCCAACCCAGAGCAGTGGCCAAAAACGAGGGGACCAGTCAGGGGAATACCCCCGCGCTGAGTCTGGCCGAGCAGCTGATGAAAGCCCTCAATGAAACGCCATTGCAGGAGACGCCACACGCCACCGGCCAGAACAACGTGCAACCGGCCCAGTTGATGGCGCTGGGCTCGGCACCCCAGTCGGTGCGCCAGCAGGTACCGCAATTGAGCTACGGCTCTCATGTATTCTCCTCCAACCCCGCCAAGCGCGCCGTAGTGCTCAATGGCCGGGAATACCGGGAGGGGAGCGAAATCGCCCCGGGGGTCGTGCTCGCCACTATCGACCAGCAATACATAGTGCTGCAGGTCGCCGGACAGAACGTGACCCTCAAGGCGCTGCAGGATTGGCGAGGGTGAGTACGTACCGTACCCTGATGTTCGCTGGCAAGCAGGATGCACCTCACCTGAGTGCCACTTTTGTGAGCATTCAAAGGTTTACGGTGTGATGAAATATCCATTTTTACGGTTTGGCGCGCCCGGACCCGTTGTGTCGCAGCCACCGGCCGTACACAATACGCAGCCGCCCCAGAGCCTGGAATTTGTTGATTAATATGACGCTACGATTCAGGGATGACATCTTGACCATGCTGCTGGCCCAGTGCCGGCGGCTTCCCATGACCAGAGTCACCCAGGTGGCCTTTCTGGCGCTGCTGATCATGCTGGCCCAGCAGAGCGCCGCCCTCACCTGGCGTCTGCTCACCCTGGCAAGCCCGCAAACCAGCCAACCGTGGCAACCCTCCGCCGTGGCGGTCAGCGGCCAGAGCAACCCGCGCCTTGAACTGGGCGAGGTAAGCCGACTGGCGCTGTTTGGCAAGGCGATCCCCAAGGCACAGGCCAAAGCCGCCGTGGCCGCCAATGCGCCGCGTACCCAGCTCAATGCCCAGCTCAACGGGGTGCTGGCAAGCTCGGATCCCGCCAAATCCATCGCCATCATCGCCATGTCCGGCATCCAGAACTCCTACGGGGTCGGTGATATGATTGACGGCACCCAGGCGCGGATCCGGCAGGTCTATCCGGATCGGGTGATCATCGAGCGGGATGGCCGCGACGAGACCCTGATGCTGGATGGCGAGGAGTATGGCAAGCCGCTGCCGCAGACCAACACCGCCCCCCTTGGCTCCCTACGCAGCGAGCTGATGGCCGATCCGGGCAAGATCACCGATTACCTCAATATTTCACCGGTTCAGGTGGATGGCCGCATGACCGGCTATCGCCTCAACCCGGGCAGCAATCCTGAGTTTTTCAACCAGAGCGGGCTGCAGGCCAATGACCTGGCCATCAGCATCAACGGGCTGGATTTACGGGACAACATGCAAGCCATGCAGGCGATGCAGCAGATGGCTGGCGCAACGGAAATGACAGTGACCGTCGAGCGACAGGGCGAACAGTTCGACATCTATGTGCGCTTGTCAGAATAATGATTTGGAGTCGTACCAATAATGACCACTAAAGGGAAAAGCTGGCGTCTGGCCACTATCGCAGCGGCACTGATGATGGCGGGCTCAGCTTGGGCCACCGAATACTCTGCCAGTTTCAAGAACGCCGACATTGAAGAGTTCATCAATACGGTGGGCAAGAACCTCAATAAAACCATCATCATAGAGCCCTCGGTGCGCGGCAAGATCAACGTGCGCAGCTACGACCTGCTCAATGAGGAGCAGTACTACCAGTTCTTCCTGAGCGTGCTCGACGTCTACGGCTTTGCCGTGGTGCCGATGGACAACGGGGTGCTCAAGGTACTGCGCTCGCGGGATGCCAAGACCTCCGCCATTCCGGTGGTGGATGGCAGCAACCCGGGCTCCGGCGACGAGATGGTGACTAGAGTAGTGCCGGTGCGCAACGTCTCGGTCCGTGAACTGGCGCCACTGCTGCGCCAGCTCAACGACAACGCCGGTGGTGGCAACGTGGTGCACTACGAGCCCTCCAATGTGCTGCTGATCACCGGCCGCGCCGCCGTGGTCAACCGCTTGGTGGAGGTGGTGAACCGGGTCGACCGCGCCGGCGATCAGGATGTGGACATCATCAAGCTCAAGTTCGCCTCGGCAGGTGAAATGGTGCGGCTGGTGACCAACCTCAACAAGGATGGCAACCCCCAGGGCGGCACCGCCTCCCTGCTGCTCTCCCCCAAGGTGGTGGCCGACGAGCGCACCAACTCTGTGGTGGTGAGTGGTGAGCCGAAAGCGCGCGCCCGCATCATCCAGATGGTGCGCCAGCTCGACCGCGACCTGCAAAGCCAGGGCAACACCCGGGTCTTCTACCTCAAATATGGCAAGGCCAAAGACATGGTCGAGGTGCTCAAGGGGGTCAGCTCCAGCATCGAGGCCGACAAGAAGGGCGGCGGCGCAACCACAGGTGGCGCCAGTATCGGCGGTGGCAAGCTGGCCATCTCAGCCGACGAGACCACCAATGCGCTGGTCATCACCGCCCAGCCGGACGTGATGTCCGAACTGGAGCAGGTGGTGGCCAAGCTCGATATCCGCCGCGCCCAGGTGCTGGTGGAGGCGATCATCGTCGAGATGCAGGATGGCGACGGCCTCACCCTTGGCGTCCAGTGGGGCAATGCCAACGGCGGTGGCACCCAGTTCACCAACTCAGGTCTGCCCCTCGGCAGTGCCATTGCGGCGGGCAAGGATTACCAGAATGGCAAGACCGACACCGCTGCCGGTCTGCTGAAAGAGTTCAACGGTATGGCCGCCGGTTTCTATCACGGCGACTGGGCCATGCTGGCCACGGCGCTGGCCTCCAATACCAAGAACGATATTCTCTCCACCCCGAGTATCGTCACCATGGACAACAAGGAGGCCTCTTTCAACGTCGGTCAGGAGGTCCCGGTCCAGAGCGGTTCGCAAAGCTCCACCACCAGCGATCAGGTGTTCAACACCATCGAGCGCAAGACGGTGGGCACCAAGCTGGTGGTGACCCCGCAGATCAACGAAGGGGATTCGGTGCTGCTCAATATCGAGCAGGAGGTCTCCAGTGTCGCCCAGACCCAGGCGACCGGTACTGCCAACCTTGGCCCCACTTTCGATACCCGTACCGTCAAGAACGCGGTGCTGGTCAAAAGCGGCGAAACCGTGGTGCTGGGCGGTTTGATGGACGAACAGACCAAGGAGCAGGTCTCCAAGGTGCCCTTGCTTGGCGATATCCCGGTGCTGGGTTATCTGTTCCGCTCCACCTCCAACACCACCTCCAAGCGCAACCTGATGGTCTTTATCCGGCCAACCATCTTGCGTGATGCGGACGTCTATACCGGTGTCTCCAGCAACAAGTACTCCCTGTTCCGCGCCGAGCAGCTCAATGCCGCTTCGCAGGAGGGGTATCTCACCTCCCCCGCCCGTCAGGTATTGCCTGCCTACGGCCAGGATGTGATGGTGTCGCCAGAGCTGCAAAAAGAGATCCAGAAGCAGATCAACGAGATGCGGAGCAGACAGCAAAGCACTGTCGAGACCACCACCCCGTTTGTGCAGAGTAAGCCCTGATGAGTGCCTACCATCTGGATGGAAGTGTCGGGCCTGCGCCACTGCCCGAGCTCCCCTTTGTCTTTGCCCGCAATTTCGGGGTGATCCTGATTGAGCGGGAGGGCGCCCCCGTGCTGCAGTGCCGCCCTGGCGTCACCCCGCAAGCCCTGCTGGAAGTGCGGCGGGTCGCGGGTTGCAGCTTCGCGGTGGAGCAACTCGACAACGAGGCCTTCGAAGAGCTGCTGATGGCCCACTACCAGCGCGACTCCTCCGAGGCGCGCCAGCTGATGGAAGATCTCGGCAACGAGATGGACTTCTTCGCCCTGGCCGAAGAGCTGCCGCAAAGCGAAGATCTGCTGGACGCCGATGACGACGCCCCCATCATTCGCCTCATCAACGCCATGCTGAGCGAGGCGATAAAGGAGGAGGCTTCCGATATCCATATCGAGACCTTCGAGCGGGCACTGGTGATCCGTTTTCGTATCGATGGGGTACTGCGGGAGATCCTGCGCCCCCATCGCAAGCTGGCCTCACTGCTGGTCTCGCGGATCAAGGTGATGTCGCGAATGGATATCGCCGAGAAGCGGGTACCGCAGGATGGCCGTATCTCGTTGCGGATCGGCGGCCGCGCCGTCGACGTGCGGGTCTCCACCATGCCGTCCAGCTACGGCGAGCGGGTGGTATTGCGTCTGCTCGACAAGAACAACGTGCGCCTCGAGCTCAAGCAGCTGGGGATGACCGCGGCCAACCGCACCATCATCAGCGAGCTCATTCGCAAGCCCCACGGCATTATTCTGGTCACCGGCCCGACCGGTTCCGGTAAATCCACCACCCTCTATGCGGCGCTGTCTGAAATCAACTCGCGGGATCGCAACATCCTGACAGTGGAAGACCCCATCGAATATGACCTCGAAGGGGTGGGCCAGACCCAGGTCAACACCAAGGTGGACATGACCTTCGCCCGCGGCCTGCGCGCCATCCTGCGTCAGGATCCGGATGTGGTGATGGTGGGGGAAATTCGAGATCTGGAAACCGCCCAGATCGCGGTACAGGCGTCGCTGACCGGTCACCTGGTGATGTCGACCCTGCACACCAACACCGCCATCGGCGCTATCACCCGGATGCGGGACATGGGGATCGAGCCCTTTCTGCTCTCCTCGTCGCTGTTGGCGGTGCTGGCCCAGCGGCTGGTGCGCACCCTCTGCCCCGATTGCCGCGCCCCGCGCCCCATCACCGAGCAGGAGCGCCTCGCCATGGGCATGGAGCTGGCTCCCGATCAGCAGGTGTGGCGTCCGGTAGGCTGCGAGCTGTGCAACCACACCGGCTACCGTGGCCGGACCGGCATCCACGAGCTGGTGGTGATCGACGAAGCGGTGCGAGAAGCCATTCACAGTGCCAGCGGCGAGCTCGCCATCGAGCGGCTGATCCGCGGCCACACCCCCAGCATCCGCCGTGACGGCATCGACAAGGTCCTCAAGGGGCAGACCAGCCTCGAAGAGGTACTGCGCGTGACCCGGGAAGATTGAGATGGCGGCATTCGAATACAAGGCCCTCGACAACAAGGGGCGCAGCAAGAGCGGCGTGATGGAGGGCGACTCGGCCCGTCAGGTACGCCAGCTGCTGCGCGAACAGGGGCTCACCCCCCTCGAGGTGAACGAGACCACCGAGAAGGCGAAACGGGAAGCGACCCGCTTCGCCCTGTTTCGGCGTGGTGCCAGCACTGCCGAACTGGCACTGATCACCCGTCAGCTGGCCACCCTGGTGGGGGCCGGTCTCACCATCGAAGAGGCGCTCAAAGCGGTGGCCGAGCAGTGCGAAAAGGCCCACTTGCGCTCTCTGGTGGCGACCGTGCGCAGCAAGGTGGTGGAAGGTTATTCGCTGGCCGACTCGCTGGGTGCCTTCCCCCATGTGTTCGACCAGCTGTTTCGCTCCATGGTGGCGGCCGGTGAAAAATCGGGCCATCTGGAAAAAGTGCTCAACCGTCTCGCTGACTACACAGAGCAGCGCCAGCATATGCGCACCAAGCTGCTGCAGGCGATGATCTACCCCATAGTGCTCACCTGTGTCGCCATCGGGGTTATATCGATCCTGCTCACCGCCGTGGTACCCAAGGTAGTGGCCCAGTTTGAACACATGGGCCAGCAGCTGCCGGGCACCACCCGTTTTCTCATCGGCACCAGCGAACTGATGCAGGCCTACGGCCTCTGGTTCCTGCTGCTGATCTTCCTTGGCAGCTTTGTCTGGCGCTGGTGGCTCACCGATGAAAAGCGTCGCCGACGCTGGCATCAGGTGCTGCTCGGCCTGCCGGTGATTGGCCGGGTCAGCCGCGGTCTCAACACCGCCCGCTTCGCCCGTACGTTAAGCATCCTCAACGCCAGTGCGGTACCGCTGCTGGAGGGGATGAAGATCTCCGGCGAAGTGCTCTCCAACGACTTTGCCAGAATGCGCATTCTCGAGGCCGCCGAACGGGTGCGCGAGGGGACCAGTCTGCGCAAGTCGCTGACCGAGACCAAGATTTTCCCGCCCATGATGCTGCACATGATCGCCTCCGGCGAGCAGAGCGGCGAGCTAGACAGCATGCTGGAGCGGGCTGCAGACAACCAGGATCGGGAGTTTGAATCCCAGGTCAATATCGCCCTCGGGGTGTTCGAACCCATGCTGGTGGTCTCCATGGCCGGGGTGGTGCTGTTTATCGTGATGTCGATCCTGCAGCCGATCCTCGAGCTCAACAATATGGTGAATATGTAAGTTTCCGGTGTTCGGTGGCGCCGCTGGCGGCCCGTCGAACCCACCCAGTGATCACTCTCTGATGGGCCATCCCATCTCATTTGTTACGGAGCAACTCATGAACAAACGTCGTCAATCCGGTTTTACCTTGCTGGAAGTCATGGTGGTCATCGTGATCCTCGGCATTCTGGCCAGTCTGGTGGTGCCCAACCTGATGGGCAACAAGGAGAAAGCTGACCAGCAGAAAGCGGTCTCCGATATCGTGGCGCTGGAAAACGCCCTCGACATGTACAAGCTGGACAACAACCGCTACCCGACCACCGAACAGGGTCTGGACGCGCTGGTGACCAAGCCTTCTATCGATCCGGCGCCGCGCAGCTACCGCGATGGCGGCTACATCAAGCGCCTGCCGCAAGATCCCTGGGGCAACCCGTACCAGCTGCTGAGCCCGGGCCAGTTCGGCAAGATCGACATCTTCTCCATGGGTCTGGATGGTGAAGCCGGTACCGATGACGACATCGGCAACTGGAACCTGAAGGATTTCCAATAAGTGATATGCCGCCACCGCACTCCTTGTGAGCTGACTGCATGAAGCGCTCTCTCTCCTTTCATCGCCAATCCGGCTTTACTCTGCTGGAAGTGTTGCTGGTCGCCATGCTGATGGGGCTGGTAGCCACCGCCGTCACCCTCAGCATGGGTGGCGCCAGAGGGGATAGGGAGCTGGACAAGCAGGCGCGTCGCCTGATGGCGACGCTGCAGCTGGCGCAGGAGTATGCGGTGATGGATGGTCGTCTGGTAGGCATTCGCATCGAGGATAACGGCTGGCAGTTTATGCAGCGTCAGGCCAAGGATCGCAAGTGGCTGGCCCTGACTGGCGACAAGCAACTGGGGCCGGTGCAACTGGCCGAGAACATGACGCTGGCGCTGGAGCTGGAAGGCTTTGGCTGGCAGCCGGACTCCGACGAGAAAACCGAACAGAAGCGCGACGAGAAGGAGCGCACGCCGCAGCTACTGATCTTCCCGGGCGGCGAGCTGAGCCCGTTCGTGCTCACCTTCACCCAGCAGGATGAGGATGCCCGCTACACCCGCATCGTCAAAGGAGACGAGTTCGGCCGCCTCACCCTGCTCACCGGCGATGAAGATGAAGAGGTGAGCGAATGAAAGCCCGCGGGATGACCTTACTCGAAGTGATGGTAGCGCTGGCAGTCTTTGCCATCGCGGGGCTGGCGGTAATGAAAACCGCCAGCGAACACCTCTCGGCCCTCAACTATCTGGAGCAGAAGACACTCGCCACCTGGGTGGTAGAGAACCAGCTGGTGCAGCAGAAGCTCGAGAACAAGTGGCCCGGCGACAGCTGGGTGGAAGGGGATGAGCAGATGGCGGGCAGCACCTGGTACTGGCGCTATCGCGGCGTCGCCACCGCCGACAACAACTTTCGGGCACTCGATATGGAAGTGCGTACCGAGGCCAAAGCCGAGAACCCGGTCGCCATGATGCGGACTTATATCAGCCGATGACCCAGAACGTTGCCCGCACGCCTCGCCCCGTCCGTCACGCCGGTTTTACCCTGCTCGAAATGCTGGTGGCGATCGCCATCTTCGCCACTCTCAGCATGGGCGCCTATCAGGTGCTGCAGGGGGTGCTCACCAGCGACGAGGTGGCCAAGCGCAAGGAGACCCGCCTCAACGAATTGCAGCTCGCCTTCACCCTGCTGGAGCGAGACATCACCCAGATGGTGCCGCGCAGCGGTCGCATCGAGGGGGAGAACAACAAGGTGCTGCTGGCGGCTTCCCGGTTCGGCCAGCAGAGCGATGACTGGGGCATGGCCTTTATGCGCAGCGGCTGGCTCAACCCGGACGGCATGCTGCCCCGCTCCCATCTGCAGCGGGTCGGCTGGCGTCTCAAGGATCAGAAGCTGGAGCGCCTGAGCTACCTCTATCCGGATCCGGTGATCGGCACCGAGCCGCGCATCCAGCCGGTGCTGACGGGGGTCACGGCGTTTCGCCTCTACTTCTTCGACAAGGGCAACTGGAAAGAGGAGTGGACCCAGCGCAGCGTGCTGCCCCACGGGCTGGCGGTAGAGCTGGATCTGGAAGATTACGGCACCATTCGCCGTCAGTTCCTGATTGGCGCCGGTGGCCAGCGCGCCGAAGAGAACAGCCAGAGCAGCAACCCCGACCAAGGTGGCAACAACAACAACAACAACGGGAACAACGGCAATACCAATGGCGGTAATGGTGACAGCCAGAACGGAGGGGGCGCCAATGCGGGCTAATCTCGCCGCTCCCGGTCGCCAGCGCGGCATGGCGCTGCTGGTGGTGCTGCTGATCCTCTCGGTGATGGTGATCATCGCCAGCAATATGAGCGGCCGCCTGCAGCTTGAGCTGCGCCGCACCGCCAACATCACCACCGGCAAACAGGCGTGGTGGTATGCCCTCTCGGCGGAAGCGCTGGTGAGCAAGGTGCTGACGCAGGATTTCAAGGACAACCCCGAGGTGGTCAACCTCAGCCAGAACTGGGCCCGCAAGAACACTGTGTTTCCGGTGGACGATGGCCAGCTCAAGGGCGAGGTGACCGACCAGCAATCCTGCTTCAACCTCAACAGCCTGAGCGTGGCCTCCAAGGCGGGAAGCGGCGAGGAGCTGGCGCAGCAGCCCTATCCGGTGCAGGTGTTTCGCGAACTGCTCAAGCAGCTGGCGATGGATGATTACGAGGCGGCCCAGCTCACCGATGCCATCCGTGACTGGACCGACAAGGATACGGTGCTGGTCTCCAGCCTTGGCGCAGAGGACGCCTATTACGAGGGGCTCAAGCCACCCTATCTGACCGCCAACCAGTGGATGCTGGGCAAGGACGAGCTGAGGGCGGTGCGCGGGGTGACGGCCAGGGTCTATGCCAAACTGGCCCCCTATGTCTGCACCCTGCCCAGCGACAAGTTGAAGATCAATATCAATACCCTTGCCCCCGAGCGCCCCGAGCTGCTGGTCGCCCTCTATCTGGGCACTATCGGGCTGGATGACGCCAAGCGGGTGCTGAACGAGCGGCCACAGAAGGGGTGGAAAGAGAGCAAGCTGATGACGGACATGCTCGCTCCGGTCGATTCGGTGAAAGGACTGAAAGAGGCGCTGGTGGTGAAAAGCGACTTCTTCGAAGCCCGAGTCGTGGCCGAGGTCGGCGACAACCGGGCCTGGCTCGAAACCCTGTTCCAGCGGGGCAAGGACAATAAACTGGTGATGCTGCGCCGCCTCAGTAGCGGCGCCGAATAAACAGCGCACCTGCAGGCCATCGCCCGCGGGTACGAGAGATGTTGGATGCAGCCTGCGGGCTGCGCACCGGTTGCCAGGGCGCACAACGCCCTTTGCAAACCGGTATCGCAGGAGAGAGATGCGTGAGCGAAAGTCTGGTCATCCGACTGGGGACCAATAAACAACAACCCGTGGCCTGGCTGGTCTGGTCCGGTCAGGAGCAGGAGATCATCGCCTCCGGCACCCTGCCCTCGGCCGATGCTCTGGGCGAGCTGCAGGAGCGGGCCGGTGGCCGCCCCGTGGTCACGCTAGTGCCGGGCAGCGATCTGATCTTCCGGCGCGTCACCCTGCCGGGTCGCTACAACCGCCAGTCGGCAGCGGCCCTCCCCTACCTGCTGGAGGAGCAGATCGCCTCTGACGTGGACGAGCTCCATCTGGTGGTGCTGGCCCACGAGGGCCAGCAGGTGGATCTGATGGCGGTGGATCGGCAGAAGATGGGCGAGTGGCTCGGCTGGCTCGATGCCGCTGGCCTCAAGAGCCTGCAACTGCTGCCCGATGTGCTGGCGCTACCACAGGCCGCTGATGGCTGGTCTGCCCTGCAACTCGGCAGCGAGTGGCTGGTACGCCAGGGCCACTGTCAGGGGATCGTCGCCGACGAGCCGCTGCTGGCCATCTTGCTGGCGACGGAAGCGGAGCCGGTCACCATCCACAGCCACACACCGGTGCCCGCCATTGCCGCCGCTAACTGGCAGGCGGCGGAGCCGGAGCTGCCCATGCTGCTGCTGGCCAAAGGGGCACTCACCTGCCGCGCCAACCTGCTGACCGGCCCCTATCGACCCCAGACCGAATATGCCCGCTACTGGTTGCAGTGGCGCAAGGTAGCCATCACCGCGGGTCTGTTGCTGCTGGTGGCCCTCGGCCAGCGCGGGGTACAGCTCTATCAGCTCACCGAGCAGGACAAGGCGCTGAAAGCGGAGATCCGTGCCGTCTATACCCGCATCTTCCCGGGGGAGAGCCGCATCGTGAACGTGCGCAGCCAGATGAACCAGCATCTGCAACAGATGGGACAAGCCCCGCAAAACGGCGTGCTGCTGATGCTCACCGAGCTGGCCCCCACCTTTGCCGAAGTCCCCGGCCTCAAGCCGCAGGTGATGCGCTTTGATGCCAGTCGCCGCGAGCTGAGGCTGCAGGTGACCGCCCCAGGCTTTGCCGAGATCGAGCGGTTCCGTGAGCTGGCTGGCAAGCAATTCGAGGTACAGCAAGGCGAGGTGCGCAGCACCGAGGGCAAGGTAGAGGGCGCACTGGTGCTCAAGGGTAAATCATCATGATGGAAAAATTGCAGAGCTGGTGGCACGGCATCACCGCACGGGAACAGCGGCTGGTGGTCACGGGTGGCGCCTTGTTGCTGGTCGGTCTCTTCTACTGGAGCGTCTGGCAGCCCATCGCCAACCGCATCGCGGAGCGGGAGCGGCAAGTGCAGAACCAGCAGCAGACCCTCGCCTGGCTCAAGGAGAAAGGTGAAGAGGTGCTGGCCATGCAGGGTGGCTCGGGTCGCCAGATCGACACCAGCGGCACCCTGGAAGGGGTGGTCAACCGCACAGCCTTCAATCACAAGATCAAGATTGCCCGGCTGCAACCCCAGGCGCAGGAGCTGCAAGTGTGGATCGACACGGTCCAGTTCGATGACTTGCTGCTCTGGCTCTCCACGCTGGTGGAGCAGCACGGCATTCAGGTTCAAATCATCGAGATCGCCCGCGAGGATCTGGCCCCAGGTCTGGTCAAGGTCAGACGTTTGCAGTTGAGTCGTCCACAATGAAAAAACGCATCCTGATTGCCAGCCTGTTTCTGGCCGCCTATCTGCTCTTCCTGCTGGCCACCCTGCCCGCGGCACTGGTGGCTCGCCATCTGCCGCTGCCTGCCAACGTTGCCAACCTGCTGAAACTGGAAGGGGTGAGCGGCACCCTCTGGAGTGGCCAGATTGCCCGACTGCAATATGCCAGCGAATCGGTGAACCAGCTGCGCTGGGATCTCAACGGCTGGTCGCTGCTGCGCTTCGCCCCCGAAGTAGCCATACGCTTTGGCGATCGCAACGGACTCAATGGTCAGGGCGTTGTCGGCTGGAATGGCGCCGCTTTCGGCCGGGATCTGACCCTCAACGCCCCCGCCCCCTGGCTGCTGAGCCGGGTGCCGATGCGCCTGCCGATCCCGCTCACCGTCAGCGGCCAGCTACAGCTCAAAGTGGAGCAATTTGCCCAGGGCAACCCCTGGTGTGACAACCTCTACGGCAACCTCGACTGGTACAACGCCAGCGCCGATACCCCGGCGGGCAAGCTGGATCTGGCCGATCCTGAGCTGAAGCTCACCTGCCTCGACTCCAAGCTGGTGGCCGAACTCAAGCAGAGCTCCGATGCGGTGCAGACCATAGGTCGCCTCGAGCTGCAACCCAATGGCCAATACCTGTTCCAGGGCACCCTGAAACCGGGCCCGGCACTGCCACCGCAGATGCAGCAAGGGCTCCCCTTCCTCGGCCAGCCCGACAGTCAGGGCCGCTTCCCCCTGCGCTATCAGGGGCGGATCTAACCCCTGCTGCGACAAGGCCCCGGAGTATTTCCGGGGCCTTTATCCGCTAATAACCTGTTCCTGTTACCAATATTTGCTTATCTCTCGGCGCAACGCTTCTGCGGTTGCCTGACCGCTTTCCGATGCCAGTGCCCGTCCGGCGATAAAGGTCTTGGCCCGGATCCCTTCAAACAGATGGATATCTTCCGGCACGATACCGCCGGTGATCGACAGCTCTAGCCCCAGCTCGGAGAGCGCCCGCATCTTGCTCAAATCGGCCTGCGTCCAGCTGACCCCGGCCAGCTCGGCATCCCGCGAGCGGTGATAGATAGTCTGGGTGATCCCCATATCGGCCCACTGTTTGGCATCATCTAGCGTCCAGTTACCGTAAATCTCGATCTGGATCTCCCCGCCAAACTCATCCGCGACTTTCTTGCAGGCTGCAATGGTAGCAACGTGTGCAGCGGCCGATACCGTGATCCAGTCAGCTCCGGCCGAGAAGGCCATACGGGCCAGAATGGCACCACCATCGGTGGTCTTCATATCGCACACTATGATGTGATCAGGATGACGCTCGCGCATGGTGCGTACCGCAGACATGCCTTCCGCAAAGGCCAGAATAGTGCCGACCTCGATCACCTCGACATAACCGGCAACGCGATCGGCAATATCCACGGCGGTAGCAAGATCGGTAGAATCCAGAGCAATCTGTAACATTGGTTTGGTCATACTATATTTCCTCAATTTAAAATATTGGCAGAATGGATTGGCCCATTGATTTAAAGTCGATAAAGGGCCGTAACCTGACGTCACTAACATAAATAGATGGGCAATTTAAATAACGGGGCGACTAATTAGCGCTGGCCGTAATAGGCATTCTCACCATGCTTTCTGAAATAGTGTTTGTCAGACAACTCCTGCGTAATATGGATGGCTGGGTTCAACGCTCTGGTTGCCAGCGCCATGGTCGCGACCTCCTCCAGCACCAGCGCATTGTGCACCGCATCCACCGCACTCTTGCCCCAGCAGAAGGGGGCATGGCCGGTGATGACCACGCCTGGCAAGGCCTGCGGATCCAGATCCCGTCGCTGAAATTCTTCGACAATGACCTTGCCGGTATTTTTTTCATAATCAATGCGGATTTCATCTTCAGTCAGCGGACGGGTGCAGGGAATATCGCCATAGAAATAATCGGCATGGGTGGTACCCAAGGCGGGAATATCCATTCCTGCTTGCGCCCAAATAGTGCCATGACGGGAATGGGTGTGCACAATACCGGAAATGCCTTTAAACGCTTTATATAAAACCAGATGAGTTGCGGTGTCACTGGACGGGGATAAATGCCCATCAACGATCTGGCCTGCCAAATCAACTACCACGATATCGTCAACAGTCATATTGTCGTAAGAGACCCCGGATGGCTTGATGGCCACCACACCCAGATTGCGATCAATCTGGGACACGTTGCCCCAGGTCAGGGTAACCAGACCGTATCGGGGCAACAGCAGGTTGGCCTCCAGTACCGCCTCTTTCAATGAGTTGTACATTTCGTTCTCCTGGGCCCCTTGCGAAACCCCGTTGGGTGCCTCAGACCGCTTGCGCCAGCGCCTGATCAATGACGTTGAATACATCTGCCGTGCTCTGGCACGCTCGCAGCTTGTCGAGGTTGATCCCGCTCTCGCTGTTTTCATCCTCCAGCACCTGAGTCACCTCCATCAGCCCCTCCATGTGTTCATCCGAGGTACTGCCCGCCAGCGTTACCAGCACGTCCACCGGCTCCTCTTCCCCTTCAAATTTCACCGGCGTAGTCAGGGTGACCAGTGCAAACGCCGTGCGATTGACTCCATCCTCCGGCCTTGCATGGGGCATCGCGAACTGGGGGGCAATCACGATATAGGGCCCCATCTTTTCAATGCTACCGATGATCGCATCGTGGTAGCGAGGCTCCACGGCGCCGGAGCGGATCAGCATGTCAGTGCCCAGTTTAATGGCGCTGCGCCAGTCGCTGGCGGCCGCGTTGAGCAATACAGAGTTGTTTTCCAGCAGAGATTGTTTGAATTTCATCTTGTTCTCCTTGCCCGCTGCCGAGTGCAACGAGGCTCATCGGCTTAATTTGCAAAGTTGTTCTTGATGATGCCAAGCAGTTCATCACCAAACGAATTGGGGTTGAGCATGTTCTGTACCCCCAGCACGAATTTGCCCTCACCGGGGCTCATCTCGCCGGCCAGATGCTTGGAAGAGACGATGATGTCGGTGGTCTGCAGCTTGGTTTTGTAATCGGCCACGGCGCAGGAGTCCATGACATGGGGCACACCACGCTGCTCGAGAAACTTGCCGATCTTCATCTTCATCATCATGGATGAGCCCTGACCATTGCCACATACCGCCAGGATCCGCACTGCACTTCCCCCTTTGGCACTCTCGGCTGGCAAGGCTGACAGCTCGGCCGCCTCTTCTGCCACAGCGACACTCGGGACTGCCATATCCTCTTCCATCCGCAGGGTGCGGGAAGCGCAGTACATATAGAGCCCGGCGCCGATCAGCAACACCACAAAGAACAGGGAAGAGAAGGAGAGCCCCTGCATGATCACCGGGAACACCAGCGCCCAGTCAGCCATGCCCATCCAGCCATTGAAGCTGGTGCCATTGGCCGCGAACAGGTGGATAGCCCAGGCAGAGCCCAGCACCTCGATGATCCCCATGACGAAGCAGATCTTCATCACCGCGCGCCAGCCGCCAAAGTGGTTGGCGAACACCCCTATGGTGGCGTTGGAGAAGAACATGGGAATGAAGCCCGGGATAATCATGATGGGCGCCTGGAATGCCAGCAGGGCAAGCACCGCGAGAAACTGACCGATAGCTCCCCACATAAAGCCAAAGACCATGGCATTCGGCGAATAGGCGTAGATAGCGGCGCAATCGATTGCCAGGACGGCGTTGGGAATGACCCGTTCGGAGATCCCCTTGAAGGCCTCGGAAAGCTCGGCAACGAACATCCGCACCCCCACCACGATGACCTGAATGGCGACCGCAAACTTGAGACCGGTCTCGAGAATGTAGATAGACCAGTGGGTCTGACCCGCCATCTGTTGCAGATTATCGAGGCCAAACGAGAGCAGGATGATGCCGAAGAAGATAGTCATCACGATGGCGGTCGCCGTGATGCTGTCGTGGAAGATGTGCAGCCACTTTGGCAGCTTCAGGTGATCGACGCTCTCCTCCTTATTGCCCAGTTTCGGCGCCACCTTGGTGGCAATCCAGGAGGCGACCTGTTGCTGGTGACCGATGGAAAACCCAGCTCCGCCAGTTACTTCCTGAGTCGGCTTGAACATGATGTTGGAGGAGATCCCCCAATAGAGCGCCATGATAACGGCGGAATAGAGGATGGTTTCCCACATCGAGGCGCCCATCACCATATAGAAGACCGCGATCAGACCTACCTGCTGAAACATGATGTGGCCAGTCAGCATGATGGTGCGGATCCCGGTATAACGCCGCAGCAACACCAGCAGAATATTGAGGGCGAGGGCCAGCAATACCGCATATCCGACCCAGGAGTAGTTCTCTCCCATGGTTTCCATGGTCGCCATCATGGTGGTGTAGGGATCAATCACTGAACCGGTGAGGTGATGATATTCCGCAATCTTGTCCACCACCGGCTTGAAACCGGCCACCAGCGTACTGGCGCCCACCTGCACCAGCATGAAACCGACGATGGTCTTCACGGTGCCCTTGACGACCTTCGTGCCATCCTGCTTGAGCAACAGGTAGCCAATACAGGTCACCAGCCCCAACAGCAGGGGTGCCTTGGTCATCACCTGACTGTAAAAGATGTAAAAAGCGTTGTAGAGGGTTTCCATATTTATGCTCCGTCCAGATGAGGACAACTCATTGCTATTGGATTGGTGCAAACATCTCACCATTCATATGGGCATTGCTTTACCTGACGCCCCGCGAGCAGATTCAACTGTCACCACTCACTGTCAAATCCAAAATAATCATACATAATCATATGGTGATTTATTGTGATGAAGATCGAGGTCGGGAGAATCTCTTTTTTCCACCATCCGGATGTGAAATTTAGGTTAAAAGGGTACTCAAAGCTGCATAAAAGGATTCAAAGAATCCCTATAAATAGGCGAAAAATAAATAAACCCAATAAATACAATCACTTAAAAATATACTCATCTCTTGATTGTGATATGCCGCAATTAATCTCACAAAACAATCACCACAATCATTGATAATCAGAAAAAGCAGTAATATAGTCACATCCAATCAAAACAAATCACTGGCTCGCAACCATGCAAGCCATGTCATCACCCGATGAATCACCACTGTGTGAACCATCCAAATCAGAAAGGTATGTGAGATGAGCAAGATTGATGAAATCACCCGTGAATCGTGGATCCTCAGCACCTTCCCCGAGTGGGGCACCTGGCTGAATGAAGAGATTGAGCAGGAAGAGGTCAAACCAAACACCTTCGCCATGTGGTGGCTGGGCTGCACCGGTATCTGGCTGAAGTCTGCCGGCAATACCAACATCTCCATCGACTTCTGGTGCGGCACGGGCAAGCGAACCCATGGCAATCCCTACATGAACAAGCAGCACCAGATGATGCGGATGGGGGGCGTGCGCAAGCTGCAACCCAACCTGAGAACCTCACCTTTCGTGCTCGATCCTTTCGGGATTAAAGATATCGATGCGGTGTTGGCCACCCACGATCATGCCGACCATATCGACGTCAATGTGGCGGCTGCCGTGCTGCAAAACTGTGGTGAGCATGTGAAGTTCATCGGCCCGAAAGCCTGTGTCGACCTCTGGCTGCGCTGGGGTGTGCCTGCCGAGCGTTGTGTGGTGGCGCGAGTGGGTGACGAGATCCCGGTGGGTGACATCGTGATCAAGGTACTCGATGCCTTTGACCGTACCGCGCTGGTCACCCTGCCGGCGGGGGTCTCCTCCACCGACAAGAGCATTCTGGATGGCATGGATGAGCGGGCAGTGAACTATCTGGTCAAGACATCCGGGGGCAACCTCTACCACTCGGGTGATTCTCACTACTCCAACTACTACGCCAAGCATGGCAATGACTACCAGATCGATGTGGCGCTGCTCTCTTATGGCGAGAACCCCCGCGGCGTGACCGACAAGATGACCTCATCAGACATCTTACGGGCTGGGGAGTCCCTCAATACCAAGGTGGTGATCCCGTTCCACCACGATATCTGGGCCAACTTCCAAAGCGATCCCCGCGAGATCGAAGTGCTCTGGAACATGAAAAAGGATCGCCTCGGCTATCGCTTCAGCCCCTTCTTCTGGCAAGTCGGTGGCAAGTACACCTTCCCGACCGACCAGAGCAAGCTGCACTACCAGCACCCGCGCGGATTCGATGACATCTTCATCGACGAGCCGGAGCTGCCTTACAAATCTTTCCTGTAAGCATGCCCTGTCAGACGTCGGGTAATACGAGGGAGGGTGATGGAGATGGGCCTGCAAGGCGTCATCTCAATCACCCCCTCTATTACCCAGCCTCTCACCAGACAACAAGAAGATCAGACGATGCGCTATCACGCCCTGGCCCTCGATCTCGATGGCACCACCCTGACCAATGCTCACACCATCATGCCGGCCGTCAAAGAGGCCATCATGAGGATCAAGGAGCAGGCCACCGTCATGCTGGTCACCGGCAGACACCACACGGCAGCCCACCCCTATCACCACGAACTGGGGCTGACCACTCCCATCATCTGCTGCAACGGCACCTACGTTTACGACTACGACCGGCGCACCGTGCTGGCAGAGAACGCCATTCCCCATGAAATGGCACAACGCTTTATCGCGCTGGCAAGGGAGCACCAGCTCAACCTCGTCATGTATGTCACTGACCGCATGGTCTACTCCGCTCATCAGCCGGTACGCTACGTGGCGGCCCTGCAGCAGTGGGCCAGCAGCTTTGCGCCGCCGATCCAGCCGCAGGTAGCCAGTGTTGACTCGTTTGAAGAGGAGTTGGCCAACAGCAGCCATGTCTGGAAGTTCGTGGCCGAGGGAGAGATCACCGCCATTCATGCCTTCTCACATCACCCTTGGGTACGCGAACACTTCAGTGGTGAACAGTCCTGGGCCAATCGGGTTGATTTTGCCCGCCGTGGCAACAGCAAGGGATCGCGACTGCAGGAGTATCTGGACCAGCAAGGGATCACCCCGGCACGACTGGTCGCCATCGGCGACAACCACAACGACACCTCCATGCTCTGCCTCGCTGGGATGGGCATCGCCATGGCCAATGCCGAGCAGGAGGTCAAACAGATGGCCAACCGGGTCACCTGCGAGAGCAACGACGAGGGCGGGATCCTCGAGGTATTGAACCGCTATTTCCCTATCTGAATGCAGGAGCTTGTATGCACCACTTTGACCATGCCTTACGCCTCGGCCTATATGAAAAAGCGATGCCCTCTGCACTGGAGTGGCAAGAGAAAATTCTGTCGGCCAAGGAGCTTGGCTTTGATTTCATCGAGATATCCATTGATGAATCAGATGAAAAACTGCAACGGCTCGACTGGTCAGATAGCGAAATCTATCGGCTCAGACGCCTGTGCGAGCAGCACAGCTTACCGCTGCACTCCATGTGCCTGAGCGCCCATCGCCGCTTTCCGTTTGGTTCGCAGGATCCGGCCATCCGCAAGCAGGCGGCCATCATCATGGAAAAAGCGATCAATCTGGCGTACAAGCTCGGCATTCGCTGCATCCAGCTGGCGGGCTACGACGTCTATTACGAACCGCAAAGCAACGAGACCCACCGCCACTTCATCGACGGGATGAAGGCGGCAGCCAAAATGGCGGAACGGGCAGGCATCATGCTGGGTGTGGAGATCATGGATACCCCCTATCTCAACTCCCTCAGCAAATTCGAGGTGCTGAAAAAGCAGATCCCCTCCCCCTACTTTATGGCCTATCCGGATGTCGGCAATATCACCGGCTGGAACTATGACATCTGCACCGAGCTGCAACTGAGTGCGAACCATATCGTGCAGATCCACCTCAAAGACACCCGCAAGGTAACGGCAGATTGCTGCGGGCAGTTCCGTGATCTGGTCATTGGCGAGGGAGAGGTCGACTTTGCAGCCATTTTCCACACTCTGGCAAAAATCGGTTACAACGGCCCCCTGGTACTGGAGATGTGGGCCAAGGATGAAGAGTGGGCCAGCAAGCTGAAAACGGCCAAGGGGCGACTGGTCGAACACGCTCGGCAAGCCGGTCTGGCAATCGCCTGAAGGCTCATTATCAGAAGAGTTAACAAGGTTGCTGTCATCCACACCTATGCGCGATATAATCACCACCCAATCAGATTCAATCATCATTAGGCATGATATGACAGAAGCACATCGCCATAACGCCATTTTGGAACTGCTCAATCAGAAACGTCATCTGTCGGTCAACAGCATAATGCAAGCCTTTGATATCTCTCCGGCCACCGCGCGCCGCGATATCAACAAGCTCAATGACTCCGGCAAGCTGCGCAAGGTGCGCAACGGGGCCGAAGCCCTGATGCAGGCCAGAAAGGCCCACTGGTCTCCGCTCGACAGCAATGAAAGCCTCAATCACAGCGAAAAGGTGCGCATCGCCCAGGCGGCAGCAGCCCTGATCAAACCGGGGGAAAGCGCGGTCATCAACTGTGGCTCCACCGCCTTCGTGCTGGGTCAGGAGATCTGCGGGCAGGATGTTCAGGTCATCACCAACTACTTCCCGCTCGCCAACTACCTGATCGAGAATGACCATGACGGCGTGGTGATCATCGGCGGTCAATACAACAAGTCGCAATCCATCACCCTGGCACCGCAGGACGAGATCTCCTCCCTCTATGCCGGGCACTGGATGTTTACCAGCGGCAAGGGCGTGACCGCCGATGGTCTCTACAAGATGGATATGCTGACCGCCATGGCGGAGCAGAAGATGCTCAACCACGTCGGCCGACTGGTGGTACTGGCTGACAGCAGCAAGGTGGGACAACGGGCAGGCATGCTGTTTTGCGCCGCCAGCAAGATCGACATTCTGATCACCGGCAAGGATGCGGATAAAGAGGTTATCGAGCAGATCAAAGCCAAAAATGTGCAGGTCATTCTGGTCTAGGACATAAAGTGCCGCGGCGCTTTGTCGGCGCCTTCATTCAAGGCCATTTTCGGCCAGAAACCGCAGATACGAAAAAGCCCAAGCGGGTGACCGCTTGGGCTTTCTCTTTGAATATGGCGGAGGAGGTGGGATTTGAACCCACGGATGGTCGCCCATCGCCGGTTTTCAAGACCGGTGCATTCAGCCGCTCTGCCACCCCTCCGAACGGCGTGCATACTACGCTAAGCCCTTGTTCATATGCAATACATATTTCCTGTGGGATAGTGTGCGGGAGCAAAATGGCAGGTGGCTTGAAATTGTTCCTCGTCATCCCTATTTGTTCTACATACAATGCGTAAACATGCAGTAACAAACAGCGATCACGAGGCGGCTGCTCGCCGTCTCACCCGGACATCAAGAGGACACCCAAGATGGATACCCGTTCTATCTACACTGGCACCCAAAGTGCCGTACGCGATTCCAACAAGGTACTGCGTAACACCTATATGCTGCTCTCCCTCACTCTGGGCTTCTCTGCCGTGGTGGCGGGGGTCGCTACCGTGATGAACATGCCGCCGCTGCACTGGGCCGTGTTCCTGATCGGCGTCTACGGTCTGATGTTCCTGACCGAGAAGAATCGCAACAACGGCATGGGGCTGGTCTTCACCTTCGCCCTGACCGGTCTGCTGGGCTATAGCCTGGGCCCCATCATCAACATGTACATGAACAATGGTGGTGGCGAGATCGTGATGACCGCCCTTGGCGGCACCGCGCTTACCTTCTTCGGTCTGTCGGCCTATGCCCTGACTACCAAGCGTGACCTCTCTTTCATCGGTGGCATGCTGTTCGTCGGTTTCTGGGTACTGCTGGTGGCCATGATTGCCAACATCTTCCTGCAGATGAGCGCCCTGAGCCTGGCCCTGTCCGCCATGTTCATGCTCTTCTCCTCCGGTGCCATCCTGCTGACTACCCAGCAGATCGTGCGCGGCGGCGAGACCAACTACATCTCCGCCACCGTCACCCTGTATGTCTCCATCTACAACATTTTCCTGAGCTTGCTGAGCCTGCTTGGCGGCAACCGCAACTAATCAGAAACCCCGCTTCGGCGGGGTTTTTATTGGCGTCGATTTTTGTCAGGATAAGTTGTAAATCAAGGATATGAAGCGAAGTGGCCCTGATTTGGATC